>NZ_JAAHHZ010000480.1:0-3676 GCF_010672005.1 Moorena sp. SIO4A5
TAAAAGCGTCTTACAGCATTGTTCTTGTAGCTATTTCGATACATAATAGGTCAGAATAATATAGCATAATAAGTATTAAAAATACATAGATATAGATAATGAAATAATCAGCGCAATCTGCGCTATTTTTTGCTTAAATTTACGTTTTTTATATAAAAAAAACGACAATAGTTTTAAATAAAAAAAATAACCGAAATTTTAAATTTTATAAAAACACCGAATTTAACTAAACAAAACTATCCAGTGATTTACTATCAAAATGTCCAAATCAACCCCTTACTGGAAGAAGCGTTTCCCAAAGCTGCTAGCAACAGCTTTAATAGCAGGTATCTTACCCACATCTCCACCAGTACTATCCCAAACTCAGACAGCTGAAATTTCAGCAACAACTGGTCAGACACCGCTACAGTGTACAGCTCCTGAAACAGTAGAAGCAACTGTGATCAATCAAGTCACTTATCGGTACCAAATGCCTCGTGCTCCGAGGGGAAGATCGTCTCCACCTAGTGAGTTCTTCATTACTGGTACTTCTAGGAAAGTGAACACTGAAACCTCTAAACAAGGAACTCTCAATCTGGTATCTCAGGGGATTCAAGATGGGGAAGGCCAGTTGGTATTTGGCTTAGGTGCTATGACTGATGCCCTTGAGGATGAACTAGTAACCTTGGGCTTTACTTCAGAAGAAGCCAGCAATGCCAGTATCCAAGCAGTAATGAGTTTTGCTAATTCATCCACTGACACTACCGCTGATCAAGTCATCACTGCTGCCAAAACTGCTATTGAAGAAGCAATACCGAATAAAGCTGCACTCTTAAATGGGGAGAATAGTCAGACAGATCAAGTCATAGCTCTAGTCTTTACTGGACTAGCTCAACAAGGCTTAGAATCTATTGGTATTGCTGAAGCCGATGCCGCAACTGCTGAAAATACTGCCGCTGGCTTAATTCCAACTGACTTAAGTACCACTACTTTTACCGAGATTCGCCAGCAAGCATTTGATGAAGCGCTCAATGCTATCCCTGAACAACAACAACTCTTGAGCCAAGCTAAAGACTCTCTTGAGCAAGACCTAGGAAACATTCAGTCTGGTCAAGGGTCGCGGGTGCAATCGGGAGATGTTGTGAGTTTCCGTTATGCCTTGCTTAATACCGGAGATGCAGCAATTGAAGTAGAAACTCCCCAAGCTAATGTGATTGCTCAAAGTGGCTTGGTGGGGTCAGCTTCGATTGGCAATGTAACTGTTGAGGGTTTGGAGGAAACCCCGGAAACCCTGACAATCGAGCCTGGGCAGGAGGTGGTGCTGAATGTGCAAGTGGCAGTTAATGCGGCTGAAGACAACGATGAACAAACTATAGCTCTAGGATTTAGCAGTAATTGTGGTCAAGACAATACTTCCCTACAAACCGCACAACAGACCATAGCTACTATAGCTCCTACACCAGACCCCAGCTTAGAACTGATTGACCCGTTTGGGGAAATCCGGGGTTGTGACAATGAACTGTTGGATGACTATACCGGATTTAGCGTTGGCTTATTTGATCCAGACCCCAATGACCCCACAGGATTCTTGAATGCTGTAGAACTCACCACCACTGAATTTCCCGATGACCCCAATAACACCATTCCGGAAGGGATTCAACCTAACACTACCAATGCCAATCCCTTTTTCCTTAGCAATGAGGACAATGAAAACCGAGGTAGATACAGCTTTCTGTTTGATCGAGACCGAGGTCAGTTAGACCTCGGTCGAAGCTACATTTTGGTGGTTAATCCACCCGCTAATAGCAATTTCCTGCAACGACGGATTCGACTGACGATCACTAATGTTGATGAAGCGCAAAGTATAGTCTCCTATACTGCTACGTCTTTAGATGGTTTACCGATTAGTACCGATGCCAATCCCACAGAAATACAGGGTGAATTCCTGATTCGGAATGCGGAACGGGAAGGTCTGGTTTTGGGATTGTTGAATGTAGATACGGGTATTTGTGACCTTGAATCGATTCGGATTACCAAGAGCGCAGACCGAGCTACGGCTGAACCAGGAGATACTATCATCTATCGCCTCTCTTTGCGCAATCTAGCCAGTAGTGCTGTGCAAGACATTGTAGTCACTGACGACTTACCCCTAGGATTTAAATTCCTTGAAGATTCTGTCCGGGGCGAGTTACAGCAAGAATCAGTGGATATTGAAACCACACGAGATGGCGCAACAATTACTTTCACGACAACAGAGCCAATTCCAGAAGGTGGAGTATTGAACATTGCTTATGGGGTGCAAGTTACCCCAGATGGCATCCGGGGTGACGGGGAGAACTCAGCAATTGTTGCTGCGGAACGGGATGACAACGGTTGGGATATCAAAGATGGGCCAGTGGTTCATCGAGTACGAGTTGATCCCGGCATTATTTCCGACTGCGGCACCTTACTAGGTCGAGTATTTGTAGACAAAAACTTTGATGGTCATCAGCAACCAGGAGAACCGGGAGTTCCTAATGCGGTGATCTTTATGGAAAACGGTAACCGAATTACTACTGATGCCAATGGTCTGTTCTCGGTGAAAAACGTTCTACCGGGATACCACACTGGAGCTTTAGACCTGACTAGCCTTCCAGGTTACACCCTAGCTCCCAATACCCATTTCAGTGAAGGCAACAGTCAATCGAGACTCGTGCGTTTAGAGCCTGGTGGTATGGCACGCATGAACTTTGCAGTCACTCCGACCTTCAACGAAGAGGATCAGCAATGAAATTAATTGATAATTATAACATATCTTGTAAACTACAGCTAATGGGAGCGATCGCTGGTAGCGTCACCATGGTGCTGTATCCTGCGATCGCTGAAGCTGAATCAAGCCAAGCAGCAGAGGAAAATTTACCAGTCATTGACCTGAAGCCAAGTCAACTACCTAGCCTTGATCTCAAACAAGAACCAATCCTCAGCTTCAATCCCGGTCTGGTTCCCTCCCTAAACCAAAATGAGCGATCAACAACAATTGGTCTAAGACAGCGTTCCAGTTTTAACATCAACGATGGACAATTTCCTAGCTTTGATCTCAGGTCAGATCAAGTCCCTAGGCTCAACTGGAAACGAAAACCTATCGTTAGTTTCAACTCCACTCTGACTCCCTCACCAGTCCAACAGACCGAGCCATCCTCAGATATCGCCCTCGCACCTGTAGTGAACTTGAGTAAAGGTT
This sequence comes from Moorena sp. SIO4A5, assembly GCF_010672005.1. NCBI lineage: Bacteria > Bacillati > Cyanobacteriota > Cyanophyceae > Coleofasciculales > Coleofasciculaceae > Moorena > Moorena sp. SIO4A5. The sequence continues at coordinate 3,200 of NZ_JAAHHZ010000480.1, forward strand.
TGCTACCTAGTTTTGCTCTACTGCCTGGTCAACTACCTCAGCTAAATTCACCAAAAGCTCTACTTGCTAATCTAGACCTGAAACGACAGCAAAGGGTTAGTCTCAATCCTACGGTTAATAATGAAGCTAGACAAACTATACCGATCCCAGCGAGTCAGTCAAATCAAGAGATTGCGATTGGCCTACGGCCACGCTACGGGATTGACCTATGGTCAGGCTACGGGATTGACCTATGGTCACGCTACGGGATTGACCTATGGTCACGCTACGCGATCGCATCTAGTATCAATTTCCAACAGGGACAATTACCTGAGTTTGGGGTTAATCGTGAATTACCTAAGATCGATTTAACTAACGATAAGTTAGACAACCTTCAACTGCTTACGCCCCAAAGGGTTAGTCTCAATCCTAGAGTTAATCCTGAAGCTAGAGAAACTATACCGATTGACCTATGGTCACGCTACGCGATCGCACCAA
>NZ_JAAHHZ010000481.1:0-3653 GCF_010672005.1 Moorena sp. SIO4A5
AGAACCCATAAGAAGAGATTTACAAGGAAGCTGACAACAATATTTGGCACGATCATCGCCAATCGAATCGGTTACGGTGGAAGAAAGATAACTTCCCGTGGGCCCACTGGATGCCGAGTTAAACCTACCAGTAGAAAAATACTCCCACGGACTGAGGCAGCGAGTGGCCGTCGAAGTAGCTCGTTCAGGGTTTGGGGAAACAGTCGTGCGTCATACAGAAAACAACAGCCGCAAAAGTTGGTAAGCGACAAGTTGAACAATTGGCTTATAAAAGTGCTTGTGACTTTGATGAATTCTATGCTCATCAACAAGCACAATCGGTTGAATTGAAGGAGACGGGGGAAATAGTAGTTATTAGTGTGGATGGCAAGGGTGTTGTCATGGGTACAGAAGACTTACGTGCTCCCACCCAAAAAAGAGCGCTGGCAAAGAGCAACAAGTTAAATAAACGATTAACTAAGGGGGAAAAACGCAATTGCGACGCGAATGGCAACAGTGGCTTCAGTTTATACCATCAAGCCTTTTGTTCGTACACCTCAACAAATTGTCAGCACAGAAGAAGAACACAAAAAAATCAAAGGACCCAGACCAATCGGTAAGCGTGTTTGGGCAAGTTTAGTTAAACAACCATCACTTGTTATCAAAGAAGCTTTTGACGAGGCATTACACCGCGACCCCAATCAACACAAGCGTTTTTGCGCTCTGGTCGATGGTAACAAGACACAATTATCGCGCTTTGAAAAAATTTGCTCGCGAACACCATCTCAAGTTAACGATTGTCCTGGATATTATTCATGTGATTGAGTATCTGTGGAAGGCTGCATTTGCCTTTTATTCGGACACTAGTCAACAAGCCGAAGTTTGGGTTAGTAAACGTTTACTGCTGATCCTTGAAGGTAAATCGAGTACAGTTGCTGCGGGTATGCGTGGTAGCGCTACAAAGCGCCAACTAACTCCTACACAACGTCAGCCAGTGGATAAGTGTGCCAGATATTTACTCAACAACGCTGCTTACCTCAAATACCACGATTACTTGAAAGCTGGTCTTCCCATTGCCACTGGGGTTATTGAGGGCGCTTGTCGTCACTTAATCAAAGACAGGATGGACATTACCGGGGCTAGATGGAGTCTCAAAGGTGCTGAGGCGGTTTTACGTCTGCGCTCGCTTTATCAAGCGCGGTGTAGGCCTCGAGTATTGGCCCTTTCACTTAAAGCTTGAGCATAAACGTAATCACTTGTCTTTGTACAAAGATGGCCTTCCTTTGATGAAACGACTAATTCAAGCTCGCTGCTCTACTACTGCTCCTCCTACTCTTGCGATACCTCTCTAAACCTGACCAAACGTCTTTCCAAAAGAGCCACACCCCTTTGATTTTTGTATGCCTCACGATTTTCGTTTTGGCATGTTTGGGAAGATAATTTCCCTCTTTTGTTTTGAACATCCAGTTGTTTTTTCCGATGGTTCCCCAATATTTATTGTTTACCCAGGTTTTTGATTTATTTGGATGTCTCCTGTATCCCCATCTTTGGAGTTTGTTCCAGAGCATGTACCCTAAATCGTTGAAGGTTTCTTTGCTGCTGACTCCTCTGTAGCTGATTGACTGACAAAAGTTGGGTTGAAAATGGCTCAAATGCTTACCAGACTAGTAAGAGCAAGACTTGACTTTAGGGAGTGTTTCCCCGCATCCTCAGGACAGATACCACTCAAATCCTAGGAATGCGATCAAAAAAAACTCCCGACTCTACAATGCCCTGAAGACATGGATAAGTCAACCCTGTGAGTGGGCACACCTGAGCCACCATTTCCACCTGTTTATGGATGGTGGCAGCCCTGATTCAGACAGGGGAAGTGAAGCAAGCCCCGATGGATTCCCGTTCGTCCCGTGTCGTGGCCAATATGCTCAAAGCAAACAACGCCGAATGCACCGTTGGCTGCCATTTTGCCCGAATCAATGTCCATGGCCAATAGGCCACGCTACGCGAACGATGGTACAAACCTTTGATTAAAGCAGCCTTGGCGGTAGGACAAGATGGGTGTATTTACAAGAGTTTAGACACCTCGATGTTTTGGGATGAGTACTGTCTGGTTCGATTGGTAGTGGTGCATCTCCGACGAGCCAAAAAGCGTGAGCTGGCGAGTGATGAAGCATCCATCGTGCAACGGTAGCATTCAAAGATTATCGGGAGATGCTCCAACAATCGATACACCTTTTACCCAAAGAGGTAATCGGTCATCCTACTGGCAGATCGATGTTATACACACCGATTTAATGAAAGCTTTGACCAATAAATGGGGAAGGCAAATCCGGAAAAGTCTGAAAAAGGACACGCTTGATTTGGCGAGCAGGTAAAAGTTGGCATCAGCTCAAAGATTTCCATGTTCTACGGGGTTCGGTCTTGTGCTTTCACAATGTCAGAGTGCATAAGGAATATTGGTTGGGTCCAGTTGATCGGATTTTTGGTTGCAACAATGTAAATGGTGATAATGGGCCATTGTTAGTGATGAAAATACCCTGGTTGACTGACAAAACTATTCAACAGCATATTGGTACGTTTGTTTCTTTTACTCTAGTTGATAGTGCCGTTGCTGATGTTGTTTGCGCGAAGCCATCGCTGGATTTGGGTCATGATTGCTGGAAAAACAAACCCGATGAATTAATTTCCAGCCATTCTCGCTCATATGATTTGACCCACTCCAAACCCTACCGAAAATAGCTGTTTCCTCGTGCGCCAGTGAGTGTCAACCCATCGACGTTTACCAGACTCTACCACCTCAACCCCTTGAGCCGTGACGTACAACGTAGCCACAGCTAGAATGAACCACAACCGAGATCAGGCGCTTTACTGAGCGAATTTGAGACTTCTGCACATTCCATCCATTGGACTGGTCATCTAAAAAGTTTTCCTCAATATCTTAGCGTTACCCATATTCGGGCTTTGGTTTGAAGGGTGGTATTTTCACTGGTTGACTGACTTTAGTTGAGCGCGATTTCACGAACCCCTTACCAGGCAGGGGCCAATGGGCATTGACATCTGGTTAGGGTCGCGGTGCATTCTCAGGAGAGAAACCACTCACATCCCAAAAATGCTGTGAAAATAAACTCCCGCCTCTACAATGCCTTGAAGACCTCGATTGGTCAACCCTCTGACTGGGCGCATCATCGTCATCTGACCACCTGTTTATGGATGGTGGTTGGTCTACTCCAGATAGGAGACGCGCGCCTTAGAATAGTGGAGCCTTTATAGGGGACTGGCTATGAGAAAAAGGGTTAAAACTTATTAAATAAGGCTCCACTATTCTTACGGTAACTTTCTGGGGAAGTTAATTTGACCCGTTGGATTCCCCACATACCCTGTCTTTGAAGTTACCGTAAGATAGTTGAGCCTTTATAGTTAGTAGGTTATGCGTAAAAGGTTCAAGTCTTTTGTAATAAGGCTCAACTATCTAAGGTTTCGTCCCAGTGGTCACTATGCTCAAAGCAAACAACGTCGGATGCTTGGAGTGGCTGTACAATGCCCGCAAAGCACGTTCATCGCTTGTATAAACCCCATTACCAGTCAGCCAATGCGGATTGGAAACAAGAGTGTCTATATCTAAGCTTAGATACATCGTTGTTAAGCGGATGAGTATTGCTTGGTGCGCTTGGCGGTGG
>NZ_JAAHHZ010000482.1:0-3652 GCF_010672005.1 Moorena sp. SIO4A5
GATTGAAATGACCCAAGGTGGGGAAGAAGCGTTAGAAGTCTTCGAAGAATTAGTAGAGGATGACTATGAAGTTGCCCTGGTTATTTCTGATTACATCATGCCCAATCTGAAAGGGGATGAATTACTCAAACGCATTCATACTATTTCACCCAAAACCCTCAAAATTATGTTGACTGGGCAAGCGGATTTGGAAGCGGTGGGAAATGTGATTAACTATGCTAAATTATATCGTTATATCCCTAAGCCTTGGCAGGCTGACGACCTCAGAATTACTGTAAAAGAGGCATTGTATAGTTATTCTCAGGATAAGGCGCTAGCTGAAAAAAATGCTCAACTCCAGACAATGAATCAAGCGCTAGAAAAATCCAACCGCGAACAAGCTGATTTAATTTCCCAACTCCATGAAAATGAGAATCGCTTGAGGCAGTTCTTAGAAGCCATGCCTGTGGGAGTATGTGTAACTGATGCCAAGGGTAAGCCTTATTTGATCAATAAAGCTGGACAGCAGATTTCAGACAGAGCTATCATAGAGTCAGCTAAAAAGTCACAGTTACAAGACACTTATCAGATTTATCTCGCTGGAACTGAGCAACTTTACCCGAAAGCACAGAATCCGATTTTGAGGGCGTTGCAGGGGGAGAGTGTGGCAGTTGACGATATGGAAATACGCCAACGGGATAAGATGATTCCTGTAGAAGCTTGGGGTACACCGATCTATGATCAAGAGCGAAATGTGGCTTATGCGATCGCAGCCTTTCAAGACATCACCGAACGTAAACGAGCCGAAGCCGAGCGGGAGCGATTACTGGCGGAACTCTCTCAACTGAATCAGGATTTGCAGCAAGCCAATGGGCAACTAGAAGACTATTCCCACAACCTAGAAGAGAAAGTAGAACAAAGAACCGTCGAATTAAAAGCTGCTCAACAGCAGATTGTTGTCCAAGAAAAACTTGCCTCCCTCGGGGCGTTAACCGCAGGTATTGCCCATGAGCTCAGAAATCCTCTCAACTTTGTTAACAACTATGCTGAAGGTTCGGTTGAGCTGGTGGAGGAAGCGATTGAAGAACTTGACAACCAATCTGAACATCTCGATCCAGACGCTCTAGACTATCTCAAAGAGATTTTAAGCGACATCAAAGAAAATTCCCTAGCTATCAATAAGCACGGGAACAGAGCCGATAGCATTATTAGCAGTATGATGCTGCACGCACGAACCGAGAGCTCTCAACATCAACTGACTGACCTTAATGAACTTTTAGCCGAAGCAGTACAGTTGGTGTATCACAGCAAGCGAGCCTCTGACAATCGCTTCAATATTATCATTGACACAGATTACGATAACTCTATTGAACCATTAGAGCTAGTATCAAATGATCTTAGCCGCGCCTTCATTAACCTACTTGACAACAGTTGCTATGCGGTTCAAGCCAAACAGCAATCTTATCAGTCAGATCCAGATCAGGTGGAGAAAGCCTTTACCGCGACATTGCGGGTCAAAACCCAAAATCTGGAGCAGATGGTAGAAATCCGCATCCGTGACAATGGTATAGGGATACCACCGGAGATTAAAGATAAAATTTTCCATCCTTTCTTTACCACTAAACCCACTGGAGAAGGAACAGGATTAGGATTATCAATGACCCATGATATCATCGTCGGTCAGCATGGAGGAACCTTGAAGCTGGAAACTGAAGTGGGAGCGTATAGTGAATTTATCATCACTTTACCGAAACCAGCCCAATAGAGCTAATCATTTCCAAATTGAGTATTTCGAACCTGCTTGATCAGAGAAATTAGCATCGTGGCCAAGCTACTACGTTCTACGTTTTTCCATAGGTTTTACCAGTAGCAGCAAATTAATTGACATTTAAAATTGCTAATTAGTCTATTAATTCGCCTATTCTATTGATTAGCTAAAAATATCCTTAAAAATGTCTGCTATTCCCTCTTCCTTATAATCCTTAAATTCACCAGCATCAAACCATAGACCATAGCATACTGGGCATTTTTCATACCGAATATGAGTCTGTTTTAGGTCAACCATTTTGGTCATTTTTGTCTGGCATTTTGGGCAATTGATATCTCTAATTTCATTAAAATTACTCCCTGTTTTTGGGTTACCTGTATCTATAATCTCGGAGCCTTTTATCTCCTTCAACAGTTGAGCTTCCATGGAATCAAACCAGATACCTTGACAGCTGCTGCAGCGGTCTACAGGAATCGTTGAATACACAACTGCTTCTAAGGTTCCTTCACATTTAGGGCATTTCAGCTGGGTCATTTGGCTCAACCATCTCTAGGATTTACATATCATACTCGGTAGCCAGACATAATTCAAGTTGACTGTTCAGACCAGGGAACTTCGGATGGGTGATCGGGTATCTTGAAACAGAAAGGTTTCGAGCAACGTTAAGTTTCTTAACCAAGAGAACATAATTAACATAATTTATGTTCAGTGATTTATTTGATACTTACTCTATCTAAAAATAGAGATTTTATGGTACAGCCAAAACCAGAAGTGACATAATAACTGCCACTGCTCCTAGAACAACTAGTCCCATTTGCCGGAGCAAGAAGACTTCAGCTCCAGACCACCCAACAGCAGTGGCAGCAATAATAGCGCGAGCAGGTGAAATCATCGTGGCGTGGGCGCTAGCTCCATTCTGAGCTCCCATCAGCCACTCTACTGGTAAGCCAGACTGAATGCTTACCTCTTGTTGTAATTGGGAAAGTAGGGCATTACTCGCAGTACTTGAACCAGTAATCCAGCCTCCTAGAGCAGCTAACCAAGGTGCAACCCATATATACTTGTCACCAAGTGTTGCTGCGGCCATGCCTAGACTAGCTATCATGCCACTGGCTTGCATAACTTGAGAGGCTGCTAGAAAACAGGCGAGTGCGATGGCTCCAGGGATAAATTGTTGCCAAGCTTGTATTGTTATCACTTGCAGTTTGTGTACGACTGTTCCCAAAATTGTGACTGTAGCCAAAGCTGTCAAAAGTAAATAAAAGCCTGGGTTGTAAAGCAGGGGTAGATTTAGATTGATGGCAGCTATGGATATCACAAAATGGCTCTTCAGCCAAATTTTTAGAGGAACAACTAAGCGAGAGATCAGCAGAATTGCTGTCAGAATTCCGTAGGGAGCTATTACCTGCCAGAGGGATACTTTAGTAATACCATACTCAGCCGAATCATGAGCCGTTTTTTCGGAACTATTACGGGCAGTGTTGACTAGATTTACTGGTCTTTTTCGTTTTGCCTTATGAAATAGTTTATGAAATAGTTTTCGGTTTGCCCACACCACTAAGAATGACATCACCAGTGTGCTGCCAAGTACACCGGCAAGTTCAACCCCAGGAATCCAACTGAACCCCCAAACTCCTATGGTAAGAAGCACTCCGGCAGCGATCGCTTCTGGCCATCGGCGTTGCACGGATTTCTTTCCGCCACTCACTGCTAGTGCCACCAGTCCGTAAACTACGGGCAGAGGAGCAGTCAAAAGAGCAGTAGTCGAACCTAGAATACTAGTGCAGCGCGGCAGAAATACTTGAGCAGCTGCTGATAATGGTAAAATAGAAGGATGAACTGCTTACCTACTCGATGCTCAGCTTACCCTATTGTACTCTTCACAACTTGTGCTATGCCTGACCC
>NZ_JAAHHZ010000483.1:0-3651 GCF_010672005.1 Moorena sp. SIO4A5
ACCTTAAGCACCTTGGCTAAGCGACATTCACAGCGGCTCAGTGAGCAGGTTGTCCTTAACTCCATGCCTCACCCCCAGGAAAACCTCTCAGATATGGCTTTTGCCCTACAAACCTTGGGGCAACTTTGGTTAACTGGAAGTTCAGTAGACTGGTCGAGGGTTTACAGTGAGCAGACCTGTTATCGTATTCCCTTACCTACCTATCCCTTCGAGCGGCAGCGATACTGGATTGAACAGACAGAGTCTTACAATGGTTTGAATTCAGCAACTGCTGGAATCTCCACAGCCAAGTTTAGTTCGACTACTAGTGCGCCCCCTAGACTAGTACCTAGTAATAATAGGTCAAGCCGCAGTTCTGACCCAGCAGATTGGTTTTACCTGCCCTCCTGGAAGCGCGTTTCCTTGCCCTACCCTCTGGCTTCAACTAATTCAGGCACATGCTGGCTGGTATTTCTCGATCCCTATGGTGTAGGAGTTTCCCTTGTGGAAGCTTTGCAGGCAAATGCAGAAACGGTTTGTGTTGTTGAGATAGGCGATCGCTTTGAGAAACCATCTGTCAATCCTAACGATACTGAAACCGGTCTACCATCTTATCGCCTTAATCCTGGTCGAGCGGAAGATTACCATACTTTAATGCAAGACCTGAAGACAACAGAATGCTGGCCAACGCAGATAGTTCACCTCTGGACGGTGACTGCTCCTTCTACCCTGTCTGACCGAGAAACTTTTAAGGATAGACTTCATAATCTTGAAACTATACAAGACCTAGGCTTTTATAGCTTAGTATTTCTGGCACAAGCTTTGGGTAAGTACGATACCAAATCAGAAACCTGCCAATTGACAGCAATCTCTAATGGGATGCAGGTAGTTGTAGGTACAGAGCTAAATGCCCCTGAAAAAGCAACGGTATTGGGACCAATCCAAATCATCAGTACCGAATATCCTCACATCACCTGCCGGAGTATTGACTTAGACTTTGATGTCGATCGCCCTTTCACCAAGTCCAGTGCCTCGAAAGTGTTGGCCGAGTTGCGGACTCCCATTACCGAACCCGCGATCGCTTACCGAGGAGGGTATCGCTGGGTTCGCACCTTCGAGCAAGTGCCCCTACCTGCCGTAAACCCTGATCAATTACGGCTCAAACCCCAGGGGGTATATTTAATTACCGGCGGTTTAGGGGGAATTGGTCTGGAGATTGCAACCTACCTAGCCGAAACCGTGCAAGCCAAGTTAGTTCTGATCAGCCGATCGCCCATTCCACCCCGTGCCACATGGCTTCAATGGCTGGCTGAAAAAGATTCAGACAACCCGACCAGTCATAAAATTCGCAAGGTCCAGGAAATGGAAGACCTTGGGGCAGAGGTTTTAATCTGTTGCGCCGATGTGACTGATTACCAGGGGATGGAACGGGCGATCGCCCAGGCGCACACCCAGTTCGGTGGGATTCACGGTGTCATTCATGGGGCTGGAGTGGCCGGTGGTGGGTTAATTCAATTGAAAACTCGCGCGATCGCAACCGAGCATATGGCCTGTAAGTTGCAAGGCACTCTGATTCTAGATGTTCTGTTGCAGGATTGCGAACTTGATTTTGTTGTTTTATTCTCTACCTTGAATACAGTGCAGCCAGCTGTTGGCCAAGTCGATTACTGTGCTGCCAATGCCTTTCTAGATGCCTTTGCTTGGGCGCAAACAGCCACAAGAGATTCCTTGACTATTTCCATTAATTGGAATGGTTGGCAAAAGGTTGGCCTAGCCGCAGCCGCAGCCCGCAATCCGCGTTTAGCTCACAATTACCGTAATTTTGATGACTTCCTTTCGCCAGCAGAAGGTGTTGAGGCATTTGCACGAATTTTACATCAACCCTTTCCTCAAGTTCTGGTTTCAACTACAGATCTCCAGGTGAAGCTGCAGGAGACCAGATCAGAGTTCGATAATCATCCCCCTGACCCTACTCCAACGCCGACCAAAGCGTCACTAACAACAGCTGCTTCTACACCAACGACTACTATTCATTCGCGTCCCAACTTATCTATCCCTTATATTGCTCCTCGAAACCATGATGAGCAAACTGTAGTCGAAATTTGGCAAAACATCTTAGGGATTGAACCGATTGGCATTAACGATAGCTTCCTGGAACTAGGGGGAGATTCCCTAATTGCCACTCAAATTGTGACCCGACTGCGGGAAGTTATGGCAAGTCACCTTTCTGTTGCCAGTTTATTTGAGACACCCACCATTGCCATGCTAGTGGCTTCTGTGAAAGAGTCCCGCCAACCCAAATCACCGACCCCTGATTCCCAGTCCAACGAAAGGGAGGAAATTGAACTGTGAGACCTATCCAAGACTTTCTAGCTGAACTCAATGCTCTAGATATTAACCTTTGGGTCGATCCCAACAATAATAACCCACAGACAGATCTAGGACAGGTTCGCCTGCGGTGTAATGCCCCCAAAGGTGTTTTAACTCCTGTTTTTAAAGAACAGTTATCCGCTCGGAAAGCAGAAATCATTGCTTATCTACAACAGCACTCCCAGACGAAACCGGATTCACTATCAGGAACCGTTGGGATTGGGCCCAAGCTATTACCAGTAGCCCGCACTGGCTTGATTCCCTTGTCTTTTGCTCAACAGCGACTTTGGTTTCTAGACCAACTAGAATCGGGCCTCAGCACAGATTACAACGTTCCTAGTCCTCTGGAATTAAAGGGACCGCTCAATGTGAGTGCTCTAGAACAGACATTGCAAGAAATTGTCCGTCGCCATGAGATTCTGAGGACTAACATTCAAGTTATTGAGGGAGAAGTCCAGCAGGTGATCCACGCGGAACTCCCACTACAGTTTCCTCTGGTAGACTTGCAATACCTCAATGAGCCAGCACAAACAGCCGAAGTCCAAAAACTTTTGATTAAGGATGAGCAAACCCTGTTTAACTTGGCTCGCGATCCCTTAATGCGAGTCACTCTGGTGCGTCTTAGTCCCCAACATCACATTTTACTGCTGAATTTTCACCATATCGTTTTTGACGGCTGGTCGGCAGGGGTGTTCATGCAAGAGTTTGCTGAGCTTTATCAAGCTTTCTGTGCAGGGCAACCTCCCCTCTTACCTCCCTTGCCCATTCAATACGCCGATTACGCGATTTGGCAGCGGCAATGGCTCCAAGGTGCAGAACTGGATCGTCAATTGCAGTACTGGCAGCAGCAGTTTGCGGAACTGCCTCCGTCCTTAGAACTCCCAAGCATTCAGTCTTACAAACCGGGAGAACCAGTGCAGGGTTGTCGGGAAACTTTTGAGATTGCCCCAGAGTTAACTGAGAAGTTACGGCAACTAAGTCGCTCGGTGGGAGCAACCTTATTTATGACCGTTCTGGCGGCTTATACGGTTCTCCTCTACCGCTATAGTGCCCAAGAAGATTTGACCATTGGTGTGCCTTTAGCTGGTCGCAATCGCAAACAGATTGAGCCACTGATTGGTTTTTTTGTGAATACTTTAGCCTTGCGCTTCAATCTGGAGGGAAACCCGAGCTTTCGGACTCTGGTTGGGCGGGTACGTCGGCAGGTTTTGGATGCACAGGATCATCAGGATTTACCATTTGAAAAACTGGTGGAGGTTTTACAGCCCGATCGCGATCGCAGCCATAGTCCCCTGTTTCGGG
>NZ_JAAHHZ010000484.1:0-3650 GCF_010672005.1 Moorena sp. SIO4A5
CTTCCTTAATCAGGGGGGAATAAAATTGACTGTACCTCATAAGTATGATAAACCCTATCAAACAATAATGTTATGGAAACGGCAAAACCTTGCGGTGCGACCCGTGGCGAATTAAATTCTTAATGGGTCAAGCGCACCGGAGGGTATATCAATACAAATAAAAAAAGACAAATAACAGCCAAAACAACACTATAAACAAAAAAAGCTAGCAGATTTGAATCACTCTCATATAATAAACGTGCTCTAAAACATCAAAGTATGGACTGTTAACTATGACCTCTAGCATACCAGATTTCCACACCAAAAACTTTAAACTGGGTGCCATGTCATTTCCAGAAAAAGTTATTTACTGGATAATTGTGCTAACACCGCTCTGGTGGTTGTTGGGAATACAAACACTCTTCTACCCAGCGGTAGTTGTTGGTTTGTTAGGAGTAAACTTTGATATCGACAAACTCACTAGGGTATCGATACCTGCTTGTATCTGGGCTTGGTTAGGTATGGCTCTAGTCATGGTCTGGACTGCTACGTTTGGTCTCAATGACGTAGGGTTTGCCTTGCATAAAATTGCTGCTACGTTCGTAACTTTTTTCAAAAGCTACTGTTTAATTGTTGCCGCACTGCTCCTACCGTTTTGGCATGTCATCAGGGTTAAGGTGGTCACCCGTGCTGTAGCTTGGATGGCAACAGGATATTTAGTGACTATCGCCATTGAGATGGTCATGCTGGTAGTGGGATTAGGCAAAGAACCTTTTCTACCGCCCTTAGCGCGTCTGATTCCCGGAGGTGCTCTGAGTTTGCTAGTTACATTTGCTGAGTTCCAACCTTTTTTTGGTATCCCGTTACCCAGGACAGTTCTTTACACCCCGGATCCCCCGATTGTAGGGGTGTGTTCCATTCTAAGTTTTTTTATCTGCTTAGGTGAAGAAAACCGCCGCTTACGTCAAGTATCCGTAGCAGGTTGTTTAACCGCTCTGCTAATTAGTTTTAGTCGTTTATCCTGGATTTCCTTTGTGATCCCATTGCTGATTACAGCTTGCTTCCGCAGCAGTTTGGCTCGTCAAGGTTCTTTATGGATTGGTTCATTAAGCTCATTAATTTGTGCTTTTTTGGGAGGTCTGACCTTAAGTGATTTAGTGAAAAAGCCCCTAGAAATTTTCAATAGTGCTCCTGCCGAATTCTCTAAAGACCGGGAACTTGTGGTTACTAAAACCCTTGAGGCTTGGCAACAACGCCCCTGGATGGGATGGGGAATTATACAAGGCTCCGTCAAATGGTATATCTATGACATTGCTTTGGGTTCGTTTTCAACCTACGCCTCAGTTCTTTATTTGAACGGCATCATTGGCTTGATCGTTTTCTTAGCTGCACTAGGTTCAACCCTTTGGAATACTTGGACTCCAGCGATTCGTGGTAACCATCATTGCCAGTGGGCATTTGCCAGTCTGGTGGCTTTGTACATGCTTCTCAACGGAACACCCTTGACCTGGATGGCAGTGTATTTGTGGTATTTTTTCGTCTGGTTAGGGGCAATTCTTGCGGAAGTACAGCGAAATGAGCAGTTTATCTATCGATGGGAGCACTTATCTGGCAGAACTTTAAAATTGAAAATTTAAAATTTAAAATTGAAAAAAATTATACTTTTACTTATTTAAATAAATAAATTTATTATTAATTATTTAGACAACCGTTTATTTAGATTAATTTTTATATAAATTTACATTTTAGCCAAAATGGTAATCCTTAGGAATATATCTTATGAAAAAAGTAGCTGCGATCCTGAATAGACATTGGACACTTTTATTAGTTTTTAATTCCTTGGTGCTGGGAGCTAGCTTTGGAGCCTTTTCTTTATTAAAGCCTTTTTGGATTGCTAAAGCACAGCTAATTCTACCAGAAACAGGCAAGTTACAAGCTAGTTTAGGAACCCTTGGGTCATTAACTAAGGGGGATTCTAAATTGGCGACTAAGAGTCATCCTCTGAATATGCAGGCATCTATTCTAACCAGTGATGCTTTGATGAGGCGCTTGTTGGAGTCTGACCCAGAGAAAAGGGATTTTAAAAGGCTGGTTCAATACAAGAAGTTGTTCGCGGTATCTCCTGACGAGGAATCGACTACGATCTGGTTGAATGCCACTGGGGATAGTCCAAAATTAGCAAGAGATCGAGTCAAGGCACTGATCAGTGCGTATCAGGAGCGTCTGAATGAACTACGTCAAGCAGATGGTACCACTAGGGTTGAGTTTAATAAGAAAGCGCTGGAGCGAGCTAAGCAAAAATTGGATCAGTCTCAGGAGGCATTAGCAAAGTTTCAGGAATCCTCTGGTTTAGTGAATAGCAAAGCCCAAACTGAAGGACTGGTGAGGGCAATTACTGATCTGAGTATTAGCCAAGCTCAGGCTCAAGCTCAAGCTCAAGCTAGTCAACATCAGCTTCAAATCCTATCGACTCGTTTGGGTCTTACTCCTAAGCAAGCAATCCGGTCTCTAGGTCTAGCAGAAAACCGGGATTACCAGTTTGTGCGGCAGCAGTTGACTGAATTGGAAGCGACTTTGGTCAAAGCTCAAACTACTTATACCTATGCTCATCCCGAGATCCAAAATCTGCTGCTACAACGTGAGGAGTTGCAGCAGCAGATTCAGCAGTACATCTTTCTAGCAGCTGGTGATACGTTAGTAGACCCGACGCTTACTGATAGTGCTCAAGGAAGAGCAATGTTAATCCAGCAACTGATTCTGGCGGAAAGTGCTGCTAGTGGTCAACAACAACAGGCTGAGCAATTACAGCAGCAGATTGACCAGATGAAAAGTACTTTAACGGTGATTCCTGTCCATCAGTCTAGGCTGCTGGAACTAAAGCGACAGTACAATGTGGCTGCGGGAGTCTATAACGGTTTAGTTGCTCAAATGGAGCAAGTCAATCTTGATGCTTTTAGTGCTTATCCCAATGTACAGGTGCTTGACCCTCCCACTGTTGACGAGAAGCCTGCTGGTCCAAAGAAGTTGTTAATCATAGCTAATGGTTTTCTGGCATCGGCAGTGGGTAGTATAGCGCTGGTATTGCTGCTAGAACGGCGCAACCCACTGCTGAGCCCGAAAGATCTAAAGGCAATCAAGTTCCCGATGGTGGTCAATATCCCTCATCTGAGACACGCTGGTATGGGATTAGAGCTGGGTACAGAAACGGATGTAGAGTTTCAGCGACTAGCATCGGTGATTAGCTTACGCTCTGGAGAGGACCGTCGCATCTTGATTACTAGCGCGATGGTCTCAGAAGGCAAAACTACTGTCACTCTGGGATTGGCGAGAGCTCTGGTAGATTTAGGGTTTCGGGTCTTGGTAGTAGATGGAGATTTCCGACAGGCCACCCTTTCTCAGCGCTTGGGTCATCACCATGACCCCCTCAAACCTGGACAGCCGGTAAAGATTCAACCGAGTCTTGACTTACTCCCTACCTCCCACAAAAAAGGCAAAATTGTGGAGCTGGTGACTCAGGGGAAATTTGAGCAGAGCCTAGCTACTGCGGAGGAATCGGGTGACTATGACTATGTTTTGATTGACAGTGCTCCGGTCAGTATGACCAGTGAAACTGCCCTGATGGCTGCTGTCATCCGTAATTTGTTGTTTGTTGTTCGACCTGAGATTAGTAA
>NZ_JAAHHZ010000485.1:0-3634 GCF_010672005.1 Moorena sp. SIO4A5
CAGCACTGGCTCCGTAGACCACATTACTTTTGCCGTAATCCCGCTTAGTCGGTCCGCCAAAACCACCTCGATAATATTTCACTGCTGCCGCCGCTGACATCCAATCTAGAGCCGCTTTGGCCAGTTGTTTCACCTCCGGCTCCTTCGCAAAGTCGTAGAGATTTAGGTAAGCCGCAAAGGTGTGACCATGGTAAGTCTCTGAGTCCCACTCTCCCATACCAATGTTGTAGAGCGCCCAGACATAGCGCTGAATTTTCTTTTTATACAGACGCCTAGTCTCTTCATTTCCGGTTTCCTCCGCCATCAGATAAACGGCAATTTCTCGCATTGCCCGGAGATTGTCCGTGTTGCGTCCATCCACCCAACTTCCTCGCACATCGGGTCCCCAACCATCACCACCTTTTCCCTTACCATAAATGGGGTGAGGACGTCCATTGGGGTCTGTTTCTGTCCAGGTTTTAGCACCATCAAACATTCGTTGTTTGTAGGTCGGGTCGAGAAATTGCCCAAAGAAGAAGTATTTTCGGATTTGTCCCTTGAGGGTGAAAGCGTAATAGTAGTCAATACCCTCAGTGTGTTGGTTATCTTCAGCTTGGGCATCTTCTGATTGCAGAAACTCTAGGGCTTTCTCCCGATTGCCAGCAATAAAATCAAACATGGCATAGGGATAAGACCGCTTCTCATTTTCCCCGTAGTTGTTGCCATAACCTTTACCACCGTAGTACTGAATTGCCTGGTTGGCTCGCACCCAGAATTCTGATTCTAATTCAGGAGTCCACTGATTCCTATACTTGGTCGCAATCGGTAAGGGTTGAATCTGAATTAGATCAGTAACAGATTTGCTAATAACTGGTTTAGCTTGTAGCGCTGGTGCCGTCGGTATAACTTGGTGGGTACAGCCCAAGATAGCACCAGCGACAAAGAAAGCATTGCTTAATAATGGAATGATTTTAAGAGTGAGGTGGAATGGGCATCTTGGTGGAACTGGCATCTTGCCAGTTTCAATATATTTTCGCGCGGGCAGGATGCCCACTCTACTCCTATTCATGGGAAGATTCAGCCACGCCACAAAGGAAGCTACGAGTAAGTCACGAGATTTCCGAGATTTCACCAGATTTCACCATAAGTGCGCTCTTACCATTAAGAATTTTATTCGCCACAGGTCGCACCTGTTGTAGCGATTGGCCTCAATTCTTACACAACAACCAACACTGTACACCTGAGCGTCAACCCTAAATTAAACATCGGCACTTCACAATTTTTAATCATGGGCAATGGGGCTCAGAACGCTCAGGGATTCATACATTCAGGATATAGTCATGTTTGATTTAGTATTTGCTCGCAATTTGGCCACTACATTAATCATACTCACTCTGTTCATTCTTGGCTTAGACAAGTTGTATCGCCAGGATCAAAACGCTGGAAAACCCCAAAGGGTAAAGCACATGCAACACGCCCTTCGAGTCGGATTTGCGCTCAAGGCAACTCAATTCCGTTGAGATTCCCTGAACTAGGTGTGGAATAGGAGCCAGTTCCCTAGTTCGACCCAAGTTACTGGTTTGTCAGATGGCTGTGAATATTAGTAAACAATAAACCTATAGTAACCATGGATAAGGCAACTACGTAATTATTCGTAGGCCATTTATTGCGAGTGGCTCAGAGATTTCCGAGATTTTGCGGATCCGGTTTACTGTGATTTCCGATTACTCTTGTATATGGTAGTTTTAACCTTTTGCTGCATCCCCCTGGGGCACCCAACCGCCCATCAGGGGTTTTTTATATTCAGTGTGGCTAAATTTTATGAGTTATACTATGCTGTAGTCTTAACCGTAATTGAAGGAGAGAGCAGTGGGTAGTAGGAATCGGGTTTTGATAATGTCTAAATTAGGCTAACCGTCCCTACCCAGTCTTATCCACTCAACTCAAGGTCTCGCAACGTTACTACACTTTTAATAATCTGCAAAAAATTCAAGCTATACTAGTATTAGCCGGGAAAATACCTAAAGTTTTCCATATAAAGGAAAATCAATTTTAAGCTTTTTAAGTTTTGTAGCCCTATAAGTCAACTTAAAATGTGATATAATAGTTTTTGATTTGTTTTTAAACACTAAAACAATATCTATCAAATTTTTATGAAAATAATTAAAATACCACTAATAATAAATTCAGGAAATAATAATTCCAATTTTTGGGATAATTTTACTATAAAAAAATAGTTGTTTAATTTTAATTAAAGATATTTTTAATAATTAAAAATATTCGGTAAAGCCCGCCATAAAAAACACTCAAAAAAAACCGGTTCAATAAATACTAAAAAATCGGTTCAATAAATTATAATTGAAACGTGATAAAAATCAGCAGGAGAATGGGTGGATTCTTACCCATCTTCCCCATCTCCATAAATCATCTCCCTACAGGTGCAACGCTCCAGATCTATCTGTGGGGAGTCGTCAAACCTAACCAGTGCTGATGGTACACACCCCACTAAAAACGAGAATTACGGGCTTGCTCCATCAATTGCTCAGCCCTACGTCCCCACTGGGGATTACCTTGGCTATTGTAAAGGTCTCTAGCATACTGCAAGACTTGCAGAGCATCACTAAATCGGTTTTGGCGCAGAAATACTACACCAGCAGCATAATAGGCATTAGCGTAATTCGAGTTAGCTACCGCTGCTTGCTGGAAGGCTGCCAGAGCACCATCCAAATCTCTCTGAGTAAATAAAATTCCCCCGATATTGTAGTGGGCTTCGGGGTATTTAGGATTGATTTTGATCGCTTGCTCAAACGCCTTTTTTGCTTCCTCTAGCTTGCCCTGTTGCTTATAAATCAGTCCCAAATGATATGCCGGTTCGGGAGCATTACGGCTAAATTGCATTGCTTGTTTAAATGATGCGATCGCTTGTTGGGGTGTTCGCAACTGGGACATAACTAGACCCATGTTATAGTGAGCAACACCGAGTAATGGGTCAAGTTCCAGAGATCTTTCTAGATATTCCCGTGCCTGAGACAAATTCTTTCCTTCCAACAGGGCAGCCCCTAAATTAGCAAAGGCTAGAGCAAATTCTGGATCGGTCTGGGTTGCCCGATAAAAGGCATCGGCTGACGCCTGCAATTTACCAACCTGCCGCAATGCTAGACCCAAGTTGTAGTGTGCTGGTGCTAGCTTGGGATTCAGTTGGGCTGCCTTTTCGAACGCCACGATCGCTTCAAGTACCTTACTCTGTTGAATTAATGCCAGTCCTTGATTAAGTTGCTCAAGGGCTGCGGGTTGAGTTGGTTTGAGTGCTGGTAGATACTGAGACTGAGCGATTAGTCTAGTACTGTAACTGTAACGGCGAGTCAGGGGATGATGTCTACTCAGTCTCTCTGGTGAATCATTCAGATTATCTGGGTTAACCCCTAGGGCGTGGGAAACTAGTGGCTGCGTGAGCACCAACAGCGAACTCACTCCTAGGCAGAAATAGCCTCTGGCAGTGACTTTTCTGTTAACAAAGATTAAGTTTAATGGGAATAAATTTTGCTTAAGATTTTTGAAACATTTTTTTTTATAGTTGTTACGTGTATTCATATTTTTTGAAAATTAGTGACCTAGAGTTATCTTACTTAACAGTTTTAGTAGTTTACATTACAAG
>NZ_JAAHHZ010000486.1:0-3632 GCF_010672005.1 Moorena sp. SIO4A5
AATCCAGCATCTTATTGGTAGTTGTTTTTTGGTTTATTTATCATTATAGAGCAAAGGGAGTAGGGAGTAGGGAGTAGGGAGTAGGGAACAGCGGATCTGGGAACAGGGAATCGGGAGTCGGGAGTCGGGAATCGGGAGTCGGGAGTCGGGAGTCGGGAATCGGGAGTCGGGAATCGGGAGTCGGAACAGCGTTTTTCATAAGTATGAGGTACACAGGATTTTTTTCCTGTTCCCTGATCCGAAGTTCCCTGATCCGAAGTTCCCTGATCCGAAGTTCCCTACTCCCTACTCCCTGTTCCCTACTCCCTACTCCCTTGCTAAAATCAAAGTCATCAGTCGGAAAAATTGAGGTAATTTCATGTCACTTGCCAAACCCTCATTTAAAAAAGTTATTCTCCCTCATCCGGCCAAAGAAACCCTGCCCACCATGTATGATTTACCCAGTGAAGATCCGGAGGAGCCGGGTTTGCCTGACGAATTTCATATTTGGCAGCCACAACTGTGTAGTGAGACCTTTCGTCCTCCCAATTATCAGAGCGAAAGGGTGTTTGTGGCCAGTGACTTAAACTTATATTATGACCCCAACCATACCGCTTGGTACAAACGACCGGATTGGTTTGCGGTAGTAGGGATTTCCCGACTCTACCAAGGACGAGAGCTTAGAATGAGTTATGTGATCTGGCAAGAAGAGGTCAGACCAATTGTGGCGATAGAGTTGCTCTCTGCCAGCACCAGAGATCAAGACCTTGGTTACAGTGAACGAACGGGAAAACCACCCACCAAATGGGAAGTGTACGAGCAGATTTTAGCTATTCCCTACTATGTCACCTTCGACCGAGTCAGCAATGAATTGCGAATTTTTAAGTTAGATGGCGGCAGCTATCAACCCCAAACCATAGACAATGCCCAATTTTGGATCCCTGAGTTGCAATTGGGTATAGGGCTATGGCTTGGTCAATATCGAGGCTTGAATCGGTTGTGGCTACGTTGGTATGATCAAGATGGGAATTGGATTCCCACTGAGGCTGAACGAACCGAACTTCAACGGCAACGAGCCGAACTTGAACGGCAACGAGCTGAACATGAACGCCAACAGAAGGAACTGGCTCAACAACGAGCTGAACAACTCGCAGAACGGTTACGACAGATGGGTATTAATCCCGATGAAATTTAACCCCTGTCTGAGTTTTTCTGAAAGCTATCAGCGAACAGCGATTAGCGCTACGCGCACGCTACGCGAACAGCGAACAGCGATTAGCGCTACGCGCACGCTACACCGAACAGCTAAAGGCTGACCGCTGACCGCTGACCGCTGACCGCTCAAGGATTATTGGGGATGTGATCGATTTGGGCGTAGCCACTGAAAACTAGCTTTTTCCCTTGGGTCTCTAGACGATTGATGCGCATAGTAACACCATCCAGGTTGAAGCGGTCTAGATCCACCATATTGTTCAAGATCTCATCCAGGGCTACTGTCAAAGTTCTAGATATCTCTTGTAACGACTCTGGTATTTCATTAGGTTGAAACTGGGAGTCTTTAAACAAAATCCGCCGTCGTCGCTCTACTCCGATGGTAGATGTCATACTAATCGGTACTATGCCGTAATTAGGTAGGTCAGCCTTAGCAAATAACCGTAGACCATTGTTCGGTTGCAGCTGCACTTGCACCTCAGTAAAGGAAACCGGAGCACCACCAGATAGTGCGGTTAACCCTGGTGTAGAAAGGTTTTCCAGCCGCTTTCTAACTAGTTGTGCTTTAAAGGATTGGTTGATGTCAGCTTCAGTAAGAATAACTTGAGCGATCGCTTGAGTAGGTTGTTTCAGAGAAATCTTACCCTGAAGCACTGAGCTGAAATCCAGAGAGACAGCATCGGTTTCAAAGGACATCTCCTCTGTCCGGAATTCCCGACGAATCACTAAACCACGGCCACTCATTTTGAAACTATCGATGCTACCTTGTAGCAATTTGCTAGAGGGAAAGCAGCGCACAGAAACATCTACCGATTCGCTTGTGGTAAACAGGTGGCGAATGGTCTTGCTGGCGACAGTATTCAGCAGCTGTTCACCCCAGTCGGTGCCAGAATTATTTGTACCGGTGAAGCCACCTAACATAACCATCTTGCATCCTGCGAGAGTTACTTCTATATTTGTAACAAAATGTGAAGAACTCAGCAATCGATCCTAGGGATGAAGGTTATTTGGTTATTCCCCATTGACATCCAGTCTCAGATAGGTTAGGGGGTTATTCACCTTTGGCATCCACTTTAGGGTAGGTTATTTGCTTGCTTATCAGTTAATCATTAATCAGCTGTAGTATCTCAAACCTGTTAGCTCCAGAGGTCTCGGTTGTGGGGCTTTGGTTGTAGGGCTAAAGGGGTCAGAACCCAGTCTCAACCTTTATAGCATTTGTCATAGTTATCAGATCCATTCAATTTTCTTATCCCGTCTTGATGCAGTCGCTAAATACAACAAACCTACCCCTGTCAACTGCTCCCTACTCCCTACTCCCTGCTCCCTGTTCCCATTAACCCACCGGCGTAAGTAGCTGACCCAATTAAGAACTGCTTTATAATCCTTGACCTAATTGTTTACTTTCGTAAAATGTAACTTAGTATAGTTAAGGCTTTATAATACTTGTAAAGGTTAGTCAAGAGCAAAAATTAAGCTAACGTTGCGGTCTGTAACGTAATTAATGGGATTTTTCGCATGAGTATCACCAATTCTCATTTACCGATTACCCCTTACTAAACTCAGTTACAGCAAAGACTCCAGGTCAATACAGCAACCAGAGCTTTTTTTGTTCTCCTACTTTGTCAGCACCCCGCTCGCCCATAGACGAGGCCATAACACCAATAGTTAATCCCACACCTCCGAAAGCGGGTAGGACCTAGGGCTAATCTTGCCCGAATAGCTAAAAAACTCCGTTAAAAACTTCTAGGTATACGATTATGAGCGATAGCACTGCAATCAATGAAAACGTTACCGCAGTTCAGCTAGCAGAAGCTCCAGAACAGGAAACCTCTGCCTTGGATGCAATTGCCCCTTTACCTGGAAACCGTCCCATTGCTCCTAGTGACCTTAATATTAGTGAAACACAAAGCATAATGGGACATCGACCAATTGATGCCAGTAATCTCCAGGTATTAGAAACTATATCTGTAATGGGAGACCGCCCCATCACCTCTAGCAACATTGAGGTACTCGGTATCATGAAGGTGTCTGGGGAGCGACCAATTGCTGCTAGTAATCTTCATCTTGATGAAATAGAGTACATCATGGGCAAGCGTCCCATCGCCCCAAATGATATTGATGCTGATCCACAGCTGATGGGTTATTTAGATTAAATTCAATCACCCGTCGATAAGCGCGATCGCGTAGCGTAGCCCTTCGGGCTAATCGCTCTGAGCAATTGTTTGTTCCAAAATTCCCCTGTTTTGAAACAGGGGAATTTTGGGTGTTTAGTAATAATGGAATGATTTGAATAGTTTTGTGGAACGCAATTTTTGAATTAAGAATTAAGAATTAAGAATTAAGAATTAAGAATTAAGAATTAAGAATTAAGAATTAAGAATTAAGAATTAAGAATTAAGAATTAAGAATTAAGAATTAAGAATTAAGAATTAAGAATTAAG
>NZ_JAAHHZ010000487.1:0-3628 GCF_010672005.1 Moorena sp. SIO4A5
TGGCCCCAACTTGGAGATTTCGACAGTCTCGAATACGCTTGGTGGCTGCAACGGGAAGCAAAAAGGTTACAGGGCGAGGGTATAGTAATACGAGCTGTTGGTATTGGCAATCGCGATTCTGGTAAGCAATTCTGCAACTATACGGGGTTTCCTGGGGATTGGCTGTTTGTCTCTCCCAATGCACAGCTGCACCACCAGCTTAATCTATATCCAGGACTATCGCTCAAGCTACCAGGGCTCTCAATAACCCTAAATGCCTACTTGAATTTGCTGCTGATGTGTGCGGGTATTGGTAGTCCTGGCACTCTAGCTGAAGTATTTCGAGGCTATTGGGGCGATAGTCAGGCTCCGCAGTTGCTCGATGATGAGGAGGTTGTGCGAGGTGTACCACTTCCCCCTATCAAGGGCTCATTCTTCAGGCTGGCTGGTGGCAAAGGTTTTCAAAGACCCTTTGAATTGGCAACCCTGCGGCTGCGGAATATGACAGAGGTTTTAAAGCACTGGAATACTTATGTACCCAATGGGGCTTATCTGACCCAGCGAGGGGGAACCTTCTTATTCGATTCACAGGGGAAATTACTCTACGAATACCAGGATTGCGGGCTCCTTGGCTTTGCTCAGAATATGAGTCGTCCACTGTCGTTTTTATTAGATTAAGTAGCTGGACAAAAATAAACCTCGCTGTATTAACTTGTGTAAAGTTGCCAAAAAATCCTCTGTTCCCAGATCCGCTGTTCCCTGTTCCCTATTTCAACAGTTAATTTTATTTTTGTCCGACTACTTAGTTCTACCAAAGCGATAGTAACTTAGAAGTAAGTACAGAATTATAAGAGCAAGACAGGGAGAAAATTGATGCGGTTATCACCACTTTTATTATAAAAATTATAAGCTGCTACTCAGTCAGGAATAGAGCAGGGCATACAACAAGGAATACAACGTTAAAAATTAAAAATTAAAAATGAATGAAGCCCAGTAGGGTGGGAATGCGATCGCGTTCTCCACCGAGCCCAGTAAGGGATGGTGCGTTCGGTGATCTTCGGTGAATAAATGTCTTGATAGCTCTTGTGTAATCGAACCCACCCTACAAGATCGTACGCACTACCAGACGACTTGATCGCGCTGCAAGCCAAAGTTCAAGACATTGTAACCAGCATAGTGTTAGAATTATTCCATTATGCCAACAATTTTACGGATCGGTCTTTTTAGAGGCTTGGTATGGGTATTTTGGCAATTCGAGCGGATGAGAGAGTTAAGAATGTCTACTTTACTGAAGAAACCATTAGTGTTGATTTAATGGATGGGCGGAAAATTACCGTACCTCTAGTTTGGTACCCAAGGCTACTTAATGCCACACCCGATCAACGTTCAAATTGGGAAGTTTGCGGTGGTGGTTATGGTATCCACTGGAGCGACCGAGGACGAGGATTTGAGTACAGAAGGGATGCTGCGTGGTGCGCCAGCCCCATCCTCCAGAAATTTATGAGTTAATCGAGGTGAGGGACCCTAAGGTTCAAGCTCACTGGCGGCAGGTATCTAACGGTTACGAACTAAGCGTACGCCAGTCCGTCCAGTGCAGGATCAGAAAGGTTACGCAAAAGCCCGTGATTGTTGGGTTTCGTGCCTCAACATTATCCCCCCTTTGAGTCAACCTGGTGAATTGAGTTCGTCGTTTATGGTGCGTTCTGTGATAGTCGGTCAATAAATGTCTTGATAGATCCTGTGTAATCGAACCCACCCTACAAGAGCGTACGCACTAATAAACTTCATCGTGAGTGCCAATATCAATTAAAACGATTTCTTCTTCTAAGGTGTCTTGATTTTGTTCAAAGTTGAAAATAAGACGACAATCATATTCTACCGAACAAGCCCAAGCACCTGATAATTTACCTTTGAGTTTATGAGTGCGTAGTATAGGATTATAAGGATTATCAGCCAGTAATCTTAATTTGGCTTCAATTTTTGGTTTTAAATTCGGTTGACGTTTAATGATTGCCTTAAAAGCTCGCTTAAATGATGATGTTAAAATTAAATTAGTCATTGTTTAATTCGGCAATAACATCATCAACTGTACCCCGAAAAACGTTACCCTGTTGATAGTCTTGGTGAGCTTTAGTTATATTAACAGCGATTTCCTCTCTTCTTTTTTCAATTTGTCTATGTCTAACAATATTAATTAAATCGTTCTGTTCATCTAAAGAAAGAGCGTCAATCATTTCTAAAATTTGATGGAATTGAATTGTTTGCATCATTTTTTACTCTCTTGCCAAAATATTAGTTTACTCTAATCTAATTTATTCATTATTTTCAATTTAACACGCCCAAACAAATGATCGCACTTTCCCAAATCGGAATTTTAGAAAGGGCTATGTTAGTTGGAGATGCTGGGTTTCCTTCCTCAACCCAACCTACAAGAGCGATGCTCCTAAGGAGCCGCTAAAAGCGAACGCACTTGGGGACAACGATCGTTCCAAAAAAGGTCGGTTAGATGCACGATGAAAAAACTCGCTACAATAACCGCAGTATCATGCCAGTAGCCATTGAACATGACAACTGAACAAATCACGATCGATCTGCCTAGTCCCATCTTCCACCAACTGGCACGAATTGCCAAAGCTACGCAGCAAAGTGTAGAGACACTTGCACCTGCATTGTGTAGTTAGCAATTTGCCACCTTCGGTTGATAATGCCCCAAAAGAAATGCAAGCAGAGTTATTACAGCTTCAGACACTAGATACTGAACAGCTACTCAACATTGCTCAAGCAGAAATAGACCCTGATCAGCATCATCGCTGTGTTGAGTTGCTAGACAAACATCAGGATGAGAAACTGACACCGGAGGAACGGCGGGAACTCGCCGAGTTGCGACAAGCAGCCGATCGTCTCATGCTACGGAAAGCTTATGCCTGGTCTGTTCTACGTTGGAAAGGGCATCGGATTCCTGCACTTATTGATTTACCTGTGATTCTATGACCATATCTGTTGAATTACGACGGCGCGTAATTCAAGAAGCCAATTTTCGCTGTGAATATTGTAAAACCTCTTCCCAGTTGACTGGTACACCACTAGTCATGGATCACATCTGGCCTCGCTCACAAGGTGGAACAGACAATCGAGAAAATTTAGCTGCTTCCTGTTATCGCTGCAATGAATTCTTTGGGAGCAAAATCTACGCAATTGATCCATTAGACTTGGAAGTATGTTGCACTCTATAATCCACGAAATCAATTTTGGTAACGACCATTTCATTTGGAACAATGGTGGA
Source organism: Moorena sp. SIO4A5 (assembly GCF_010672005.1). NCBI lineage: Bacteria > Bacillati > Cyanobacteriota > Cyanophyceae > Coleofasciculales > Coleofasciculaceae > Moorena > Moorena sp. SIO4A5. The sequence goes on from NZ_JAAHHZ010000487.1 coordinate 3,263, forward strand.
ACTCATATTGCTGGAATAACACCAGTGGGCCGAGCAACAGTAATAGCGCTGCCCTTGAACAATGAGAATCTGATTGAAGCAAGAGCAATTTGGATTGAAGTAGGCTGGCATCCACCTAATGAGTAGGTAACAGAATTGAGCATTGATGGAAATATTGATCGCGTACGACCGATATTTGCAAACAAAAATGCCTACTAATTATAGCCTATAATGGCAGGGCTATTTCATTCTAAAAAGTGGCTTAAGCGTGTCTAGACCAAAAGAACAGAGTCGTTGAGCTTGTGCCATGTTTTCTTTCCATGTGGTCACGGTATAAATTGAGTGTAAAATTGCGAGCGGAGCGTAAAAATTTTAGGCAGAGGGTTA
>NZ_JAAHHZ010000488.1:0-3625 GCF_010672005.1 Moorena sp. SIO4A5
CCCCACCGTACCCAAGGCTCGATTTAGTATATTGATTGCAGCGTTGTGGTCTCGTTCGCGTAGCGTCGCCTTCGGCGAATCTAGCTTGCAGCCACACTTACAGACGTGAGTCCTTGTCGATAGTGACTTCTTGACCACCTCGCCGCATTCAGAGCAGTTTTGGCTTGTATAGGCAGGATTCACTGCAACAGTGACTCTTCCAAACTTTTGGCCAAAATGTTCTAACCATTTTCTAAATTGATACCAACCTGCCTCATTTATAGACTTAGCGAGACAGTGATTTTTTACTAAGTTTTTAACCCTTAAATCTTGCCTTACGGCACGCTTCGCGAACATAGGCGACCAGGTCGTTAGACCGGATTACGCAACGTGCCGGAGACGAAACCTTAGATAATGGAGCCTTTATAACAACAGTTTTAACCCTTTTATGCATAACCTACAAACCAAAAAGGCTCCATTATCTTACGGTAACTTCGTTCCCAGTCTCTATTAAACTAAGCCGGGGAGTCGCCTCCACCGACTCGTCTCCAAAACCGTACGTGACAGTTTCCCGTCATACGGCTCCTCGCTACAGGAACCATTGTCATTGGTACCTCTACATTAGAACGGATTATCATCTAGTTCAGAGGAGTCGTTACTTGATTCTTGACACTTGGGTTTGACTTTGGTTCCATGTTTTGCATCGTGGCAATGTAGGTGGAGTAGTTCAAGGTTATTGAGTTGGTCGTTTCCACCTTGTGCGCGTGGTATTATGTGGTGTTTTTCCATTAAGTCATTGTCCCTAAAGGTTAGTCCACAGTGAGTGCATTTCCCTTTTTGTCTTTTGAGAAGTTTTACTTTCTGTTTTGACATTTCCGGGTGCTTACTCATTCTGGTACTCCAGTATATTAAGTCCCCGTTGTAGGGGCTACTGTTTCCTTTAACCTTCGTGTGTCTAATGATTTCTGTCTTTGCATGTTTGGGAAGGTGTGTTCCTTCTTTTGTCATGAAAATCCAGTTATCTGTTTTGGGTACATCCCAGGGGTTCTTTGGCTTTTCAGTTTTAGTTCCCCAATACTTTTTGTTCACCCAGGTTTTTGACTTATTGGGGTGTCTCCTGTATCCCCATCTTTGAAGTTTGTTCCAGAGTAGGCTATCTAACCCTGAGTAGGTCTTTTTGCTGACAACGCTTCGGTTGTAATTGCACCAACCTTGTATAATGGGTTTGAGTTTGCTAATTAAAGCAGCCTGAGGTGCGGCTAGGTGACTTTCTATTATCCCGTCTAGCTGCTCCCTATGTTCTTTCACTTTCTTTTTCGATGGTTTAATGAGGGTCTTAAAACCTTGTTTAGCTTGATGTTTTCCCACTGGGTATTGACGGATGTTAAATCCTAAAAAGTCAAATCCTTCTTTGGTGTGGGTCAATCTGGTTTTACTTGGTTTTAATTCCAGTCCTATGTCAGTTAACCATGCTTCTATAACTTCTCTACACTTTTCTACCACTTCTTTGGTTTTGTGTATGATGACGAAATCGTCAGCATATCTTATGAGACTTACGCTTCTTTTTCTGTCTCGCTTTCCTCTTACTTGAGTTTCTTTAAACGAGAGATTTTCTACGTATTTTTCTATAGTCTCTTCCATTCCGTGGAGGGCTATATTGGCCAGAAGGGGTGATATTATTCCTCCCTGTGGTGTACCCTCATTCGTAGGGGATAGTGTTCCTTCGTCTATTACTCCCGCTTTTAACCATCCTTTGATTAATCGCTTCATAGTGGGGAAGGTATTTAATTTTGAGAGTAGCTTATCATGGTTGATTTTATCGAAGCACTTTGATATGTCTGCATCAAGAACCCATTTTGGTTTCTTCGAGATACTGTCAAATATTGCTTCGATTGCGTCGTGACATGACCTTCCTGGTCTGAAACCATATGAGTTGGCTTCAAAGTGTGCTTCCCATTCGGGCTCTAGTGCCTGTTTGGTTAGTGCCTGTAATGCTCTGTCGTATATGGTTGGTATTCCCAAAGGTCGTTTTTCTTTACGACCAGGTTTTTCTATCCACACCCTGCGAGTAGGTAATGGTCGTTTGTATACCTTAAGGCTGGCTGCTAAGTTTAGTCTTTGTTTGCCTGTTAAGGCTTTTCGACCATCTATTCCGGCAGTCTTTTTGCCTTTATTTTGTTGGGATACTTTTCTGACGGCGAGCATTTTGGCTGACCAGGACTTCATTAGAGTCTTTTGTATCCGCCTTACCACGCGAACATCCCCACGGCTCGAGGCTTGATATATTCGTTTTTGTAACTTGAATACTGTGATTTCTAACTTTCGCCAGTTCACTTTATTCCATTCCGACTGTGGAGCGAACCCCCGAGTTTTGGACATATTCATTACTACTTACAACCATATCTTTTCCTATACACGTGAGTCCGTCAGCGTATTCACTACATTACATAGTGACATTTGCTTCTGACTCTATCTTTCCATCGTAGGCCATGGGGCTAACTACCTTCTTAGGAAATCGACCTTTCCTAAGAGTACCTACGTGGTTACTTCGTTCCTGATTACCATTCTTTATGCTTTTAGAGTGATACTATCCACCGGGAGTTTTAGAGAAATCATCATAAAGATGCCAAACCTTATGATTCTATGTCCTCCGGAACTTTTGTTTCCAGCGTTTCTAGCCTTATTGCGCTGGTTGAAGATTACGATGGTTCAGATGTATCTTCCCTTTCGGTACTCATGAGCATGTTGCCTGCTACTAGCTCCATATTTAGGCTTATAGAGTTTCGCTGTTCGACCCCGCTTCAACCTAGAGGTTGTTAATTCTCAGTGGTTAGGGGTAGGGCTGTCACTCAGATTTCGTGAGGGTTGGTCTTTCACCAACATGGTAATCAAGTTATCAAGGTATTTTCCTTGTGATTAATCCCCCGATTTATTTCGGTTTCTAATCAACGAATCGCACTGGCATGTTCTTCACGCTGCCTACTTATTTTAAGGTGCTGTCTGCCTAATCTATTGATGGCTTTCTTGCGGTTGGATGTTCGCGAAGCGTGGCCTACGGCCTTGCCTTTCTTTTTCCGGGAAACCCGGCGTTGATAAAACTTTAATATCTTCTCCCCAGCTCTATAAAACCGAGGGTTAGGTTCACTGTTGCCGAATGAGTCGGTGTAGAACTCTTTTAGTCCTACGTCTAATCCGATTGTCGAGTGACTTGGGGTTAGCTGTTCGTTTACCTCAACAGAAATGCAAAACTGAACATAGTACCCATCTGCTCTTTTGACAATGCGGACTCGCTTAATCAGCTTCTTGTCCAAGCGCCACAAGTCCCAGGTACCCTTGAGCTTCAGCCTCCCAATCCCCTTTTTATCACTGAAAGTTATTGATTTTTTATCAGGGGATAATTTCCATCCTGACTGCTTATATTCAACTGTTCGCGTAGCGTCGGCTTTGCCGAATCTACAGTGCTTTTGAAAACGGGGATAGCCTTTCTTCCCAGGTACTTTCTTTTTACAGTTCTCAAAGAAGCGAGAAATTGATGACCGGAGATGAAACCTTAGAATAGTGGAGCCTTTATGGGTGACTGGCTATGGGTAAAAGGGTTAAAACTTTTGTAATAAGGCTCCACTATTCTTACGGTAACTTCTAACCA
>NZ_JAAHHZ010000489.1:0-3624 GCF_010672005.1 Moorena sp. SIO4A5
CCTCTCCTTTGAGTTCATTGCCTAAATGCTGCGCCAGAGATTCAACACTTGGGTAATCGTAAAGAAGGGTAGGAGCGAGTTCCTGCTTTAACCATTCCTCTAAGTCCCCCGTGATTCCAACAGCTGCACTTGAATCCAAACCATAGTCATTAAAGTCTAAGGTAATATCCACCTCATCGGGTTCGATTTCTAACATTTCAGCCAGATAGGATACTAACCAAGCTTGAATTGTTGCTGCAGTTATAGGTTCTTGAGGAGGAGCTATGTGACCATTGTCAGTGCTACTTACTGAAGTATTACTTACTGAATCTATTATTGGCATCTCGGCAACTTCTAGATTTTGAGTTTCCATTGTTTAAAAATCCTCGATAATTATTGCTACAATTTACATCAAATGTTCAATTTTGGGAGATAGCCTTAGCTTCTATCATTCCTGTTGTTGGAACTTTAACCTCCCAGACCAAGTCAGCCAATTCACTAGTGCGGATTTAACAGTAAGCTAAGTTAATACTGAGAAGCAATAACAATTGCCAACCCCAATCCCATCACTCTTAATCGTTATTTTTGGCTTCGGTTTCTGCGTGGAATCCGCCATCGATTCTACTGGTGTTGTGGGATCTAAATGCATCGACATAGGTCTTTCTCAGATTCTGCTGAATTTAATACATCCAAAGTTCCATCTGAGATGCGGCAAGGGGACTCCCGTTATACCCGGCACGGGTTAGCGGGAGGGGAATTGCCGCCAACAAGTAAACTACCCGATAGGGTATCCTTATTTTCAAGATTGATATTCATAGCCGTCAGCCTTGTGAATAGTTTTCAAGTATTTGGGATGTACGTCAAATTTTTGAGTTGGTAGTTGAAGGGTAAAGCTAGGTCTAAAGCGAATTGCAATACGTCCGACATATTGACCAGCAAACTTACCTTTGATGACATCAGCTTTAACAATATCACCTGTTTGAAAACCCTGAAAAAACTTAGCTTTTGGAGCGTGAGCTTTCGGAAACCCATATTTGTTAGGACGACAACGCTGCCTAGTTCCGTGTCCTTTAGCTGCAATTAACAGCGGTTTTATTCCCCTGATAAGTAGCCGCTCAGGTGTTGATTTACCAACACAAGAAGCATCAGTCCAATGGTGTTTTTCAATCATTCTGACCTTACGGTTAAATTTGGTCAGTCCCCCAGAACCTACTTCTACAGGTAACCCGGTTTCTTGAAGTCTTCTATACAATTCCCATCGGGTAGTATTAACCGCAGTCGCGTCTTTAAGTGAAGTCTTGGTTTTCCCCTTAATTTTCTTCAATAGTTCAGGCTTTTTACTTAAAAAATCTTCTACATATTTGTTACCTTTTTTCTGATTACAAGGTCTACAAGCTAAGGTGAGATTGCTTACTCTGTTAGAACCTCCTTTTGATTTGGGGACAATGTGTTCTATTTCCAATGGGGTGTTTTCAGCGTTGCAGTAGACACATTTTCTTCCCCATTTGGCAAGCAAGTATTCCTTGACCTCAAAGCCGAATAACTCACCGCGTTGATATTCAACCTCGCTAATTTCAGGGTTTGGCATTTGCTGCAAATCAAACCTGACTAACTCTTTAGAAATAGCGCTAATCGGACAGACTTTTCTAATTCGTTTCACCCAAGTCTCAATATTGTTAATTCGGCTTTCAAGAGATGGGGGTAACCATCCTTGTCTACCAGTTCTGTTCAAAAAACGAGGTTTGCGATATCGAGTCTTACGGTTGCGTCTACCTCTCCTTAATGCCCTGCGAGAGTCTAGAGAATTCTTAATCTGTTGTCCCCTGTGAGATATTTCTAAGGCGCTTGTGACACGTCCTGTTTCTTCTTGAACAATAGCCATCCCGCTTGTTTTACTACCAGGGTCTATCTTTAAACGATGTGAATGAGTGACAGATTTTTCTAAAATCCTGTCTTTTAATACAATTGTAAATGGGTACCGTTTAAATACTTTAGCCCTTCCCATGTTCAATAGCTCTCTTGCTCGTGCCGGGTGGCATGGATCCAGTGGTTTCTTATTTTGATCTAGAACGAAAACTCGCATTACTTTGAACACTCCACAATGTGGGTAAAGTTTGCCTGTGCAAAGCACACGCTTGCGCGAACGACAATGTTATCTAGCTTTGTTCGGTACAGCTCACTGGCTTAACTCGCTACACCTGTTTAAAGCTGTACGACAGTTGCTACAAACTGGCACGCATTTGTAGGTGTCATGAGCTAGATAACGTAGCTCGCTTAGAGCTTAGTCTGGTCAACTATGAGCTTTTTACAAGCTCCCGCTATAGTCTGAAGGACTTAGCGGTGAGTTGTTGACTGAGAAAATTAGCTCGACAACGATGACGCTGAATCTTGCCACTGGAAGTCTTAGGGATACTCCCAGGTTTTAACAGTGCTACATCATGAACCTGCAGTTCGTGGTCAGATGCTACTGCCCGACGAATATGTCTGACTACCTCCTGTGTGTCTAACTTTCGTAGGTAAGTCCGCTCTACTTCCTGAACAATGACTAGTCGCTGTTCACCGTTGACCTCCATTACAAAAGCTGCTCCTGAAGCTGGTCGTAAAGCAAGATGACTCCGCTCCACCGTCAGTTCAATATCTTGGGGATAATGATTGCGACCGCGAATGATAATAACATCCTTGAGGCGACCTGTAACAAATAGTTCTCCATTGTTTACAAATCCTAGGTCTCCAGTCCGCATAAATGGACCTTTTCCTGTATCTGCTATGTAGCCATGAAACGTCTGTTTTGTTTCCTTTGGTTTCTGCCAATAGCCACCAGCTACACTGGCACCGGACACCCAAATTTCTCCTACTTGGTTATCAGCGCATAGCTTTAAGGATTCAGGGTCAACGATGGCAATTTTTTGGTCTAACCATGACTGGCCACAACCTACAACCTTACGGAGACCTGTAACCTCGCTACAGACGGGTATTACTTTATTTTGTTCTAGTGCTTTCCCATCAAGCGAACAGATAACTGGTTGCTCTGTTTTCAACCCCCCAGACACAAATAACGTGGCTTCTGCCATGCCATAGCAGGGGTAAAACGCCTCTTTTCGGAAGCCACAGGGGCCAAATTTAGCAGCAAACTGCTCTAGGGTCTCGGCACGGACTGGTTCCGCTCCTGTAAAAGCCACATCCCAGCTGCTCAGATCTAGAGTAGCCAACTGCTCTGGCTTCACCTTGCGAATGCACAGATCGTAAGCAAAATTAGGGCCACCACTAGTGGTAGCTTTGTATCGGGAAATCGCTTTTAACCAACGTATAGGCGTCTGCAGAAATGCCAGGGGTGAGAGGAGAATACAGGGGATCCCCAAATATAAGGGCTGAAGCACGTTGCCAATTAGCCCCATATCATGGAATAGAGGCAGCCAACCAACAAAAATGGTTTGTTCGCTATGTCCGAAGGCTTGCTTAACCATCCGCTCATTGTGTAGCAGATTACCGTGACTTACCATTACTCCTTTCGGTGTCCCGGTAGAACCGGAGGTGTACTGGAGAAAGGCCAGGCTACTGCTGTCTAGGGTTGGTTCAGACCAGTCCAACCCTTGGTCGCGTACGCATTTATTGGTAGCAAGCAGGTGCAGCCTCCCCAGAGCTGGA
>NZ_JAAHHZ010000049.1:0-48324 GCF_010672005.1 Moorena sp. SIO4A5
AGATGAAAATCCGTTCTAGAGGTACCAATGTCAGTGGTTCCGTTTGATGAGGAGCCGGATGATGTGAAAATGTCACGTCCGGTTCTGAAGACGAGTCGGTGAGGCGACTCACCGGCTTAGTTTAATAGTGGCTGGAATATTTTGGTCAAAAGTTTGGTCGGGTAACTGTTGCAGTCAACCCTGCTTATACCAGCCAGAATTGCTCTAATTGTGGCGAAGTAGTCAAGAAGTCTTTATCGACTAGAACTCATGTCTGCAAGTGTGGGTGTCGGCTAGATCGCGATCACAACGCCGCAAAAAATATACTAACTAGAGCCTTAAGTACCTTGGGGCACACGGGAACTCTACTCAACGCTCGGGGAGATTTGTCCTCTACTCTTTTTGGTTCCGGCCTGGAAGGGCAAGACGAGTCGCTGAACCGAGAATCCCCTAGCTTCTAGCTATGGGGAGTGTCAACAGATTAAGATTTGGCTGGGTCGTTGACCTTCTGTGCATCCAGTCCGCGTCGAAGATTTTGTTTGGGTTACGATAATGGGTAATCGGTAACAAACTTCGCTGCAGTTGTCGGTAATTTAGGACAAGAGAACTTCGGATCAGGGCAGAATAATGGATGCACGAGTATCCCCCTTTATCCGCCCATCCTCCCATCCGATCCATCTCGACCTGCGCCTAAAAAGGAAAAAGGGACAATAGATTGTTATAGTATCATCCCTTTAACCTATTCCATTTACTCTTTTTCCCAAGTTAATCATTCTGAACATAGTGGAATTCACTGGTGTCTACCTAACTTAGTAGGTATCAAAGTAGGTATTAAACCAGAGGACATCTATGACTCAGTTGGGTTTGGGGAGTCGCTACGCTTTTCACTTGGCCGCTTGTGAGTAGGTAAGGGAGTGGAGTTGCTTAAGTTGTCCTCAAGAACCATACGCTGTTCCATCTGACGGAGAAAATAACCAGTCATCATGGCTGAAGCCAACAATCCAGCTAAATTTTCCCGATCAGTGGTGATTTGAACATTAAAGTTTTCTGATGGCAGCATCCCTACTAGCCCCTGAACGTTCTGAGAGATGATTTGTTGGATTTCAGGGCTAGCAGACTTAGCAATCCTTGCTAAAACATCAGAAGGTTGATTCTGGAGGTATTGCAGCAGTTGGTTCGCTTGAGGCTCTGCTCCTGGGGAACTTAGAAAATCGGGGTTGAATACCATTAGAAATTTTAGGTTTGACCTGCTTCATCTCGACTTTTCTATACTCTAAACGATTGTGAGATAAGCTGAATCCGCTTTCGGGGATAAATCTAAGTTTTTTCGGTAGAAATTCTGAGAAAAAAAGCTTACTTAAAGAAATCTTGAAGTTTCTGTAACCCTTGGCATAGCTTCTATTGGGGTGGCAGTAGCTGCTCAACTTCAAAGTGTTGATGAAATTTTTCAGTAACTTGTAACCAGTACGAGCGCCCCTCAGTTTGTCTACGTTTCTGGACAAAATCGAGCTCGACCAGTTCCTGGATATGTTGATACGCTCCACTCCCACGAAGGTTGACTAGGTCAGCTTGAGTAATCGGACCTTTAAGAGCGATCGCAGCTAAAGTCCTCAAAGCACCTGTGCCCAATTCAGCGGGAATTAAGTTTTGCAGTAATTCACTAAAAGTGGCTCGTAACTGTAAGCTATACCCAGCAGGAGTTTCCACAACTTCTAAAGCACTGTCCCGGTGGGCATAGTCTGCCATCAGTTCAATCAGGCCATCCGCAACTTTTTCGCGATCGCATTGGGCATACTCTGAGATTTCCTCTATGGAGACGGGCTGTCCCTTCAAGTATAGAATCGCTTCAATTTGGGTAGCTAGACGAGGCATTGTTTTAATTCGCTTCTAATCCAATTGACGTCCTGTCAATTCAACAAAAATATCTTCCAGGTTGGAGGGACGAACCATCACACCAGTTTTATCCGGTAAACTTTCGAGATAGCCACTCGCTTGTTCCAGAGTCGGGAAAAATTTGTACTCAAAGCGTTCTGAGAGTTGTTTGATCAGCAATCCTTCCCCATGTTGGTGGCGCAACTGTTCAAGTGTACCTAATTCGATTAGTCTACCAGAATCCATGATCCCGATCCGTCCTGGCTTGCCAGCGCCATAGCCATCGCACAAAAACTCCACTTCTTCCATATAGTGGGTAGTTAGCAATATGGTCATACCTTGGCGATTCAAATCCCGAATAATTTCCCACAGGCGACGGCGGGTTTGGGGGTCTAATCCCACTGTAGGCTCATCCAAAAATAGAATCTTCGGTTGATGTAACAGCGCTCTAGCAATTTGCAACCGACGCTTCATTCCCCCAGACAGAGTTTTCACTAAACTATCCCGTCGGTCTATTAGCTCTACATACTCTAACCACTGATTAATCAGCCGCTGACGCCCAGGATTGGCAATGTGATGCAGCCGTCCGTGGAGTTCCATGTTTTCCCAGACAGTCAGGTCAATATCCACGCTAGTTTGCTGCAAGACCACACCAATATTTTCCTTGACCTGATCTTTTTCTTGTACAACGTCGTAACCCGCTACCTTAATTTGCCCCTTGGTCGGTTCAGTTAACGTAGTTACCATCCGAATTGTAGTGGATTTACCAGCACCATTCGGACCAAGCAAACCAAATATCTCTCCTGATTCAATCGTAAAGGAGAGGTCATTGACTACAGGGACCTTATCGTAGATTTTGTAGATGTTCTGGAGGGAAACAGCTGGGGGCATAGATTCCTTGTATGTATGATATTGAGTCAACAGACTTAAGCTAACCCGCTTCCACACCACAGGTTAGAAGCAAATTATATCATGTTGATCTAATTCCGTTAATAAAAAGAGCAGTAATCGCAAATTTAGGGGCAAATACAACTGCTACAGTTGTATTCATCAATATTAACGGTTATTTAATTAACATAGTATTACTTTGAATTTTAAATTTCCAATACTTAAAATCAAGTATTGGAAATTTAAAGTAAACTTAAGTATTATTATATCTAGACAAAGCATCAATCCGTAGGTTAAAACAAATAGGGGCTGTTCCTTTGGTTACTCCATTAGTTATCAGCTACAGTTATTGACTTTTATCGTAGAATTTAGTATGGCAATATTTCGGATATTAGGTCGGGTAATCGATCCAAAAACCAGTGGCGTCGTTTCAGGACTAAGGGTTGAAGCATGGGATAAAGACCTTATTTTCAACAACTTGGTGGGTAGGGCCATCACTGATGACCATGGCAGCTTTGGTATGGAATTCGATGAATCCTATTTTCAAGAACTGTTTACTGACCAACGACCAGACATTTTTTTCAAAGTATTTTGTGATCAGCAACTGATAAAAAGCACTGAGGATTCAGTGCTGTGGAATTTGGACATTGGCGAGACTGAAGTCTTGATAACTGTAGATAACTATAGCAAAAATAACGTTTACGAAAAATACCTACAAGCTGCTGTTCAAGGTTCTAAAGATAATCCCAAACTATTATATCTCGGTATTAATACTTCACCATACAAACAGCAAATTAAAGATTATCCCTCCCGCCTGAACCAGAAACCGGATGGTAAACATCTAGTGTCTGTAATTAAAGCGGATAAGACTTTCAGTCCTTATCCAATCCTGGGGCAACTTCCAGATATTGATCAGCAAGGTTTGGAGTTTCTCCATCAAGACATCAAAGAAGCTTGTGTCTGTGTTGGTAGTTTTGTAGACCAAGAGTTCAAGGTAAAATGGTTGGGACGAAATGCCCTAAGTAATGACGAATTATGGAGTGGTAGTAAGATTATCCCCATTATTAATCTAGTATCTCGCCTTAATAGCAAATCTCCTAATGACGACCTCGATAAGTGTACAATTCGAGGCACAGACCAAGCTGGAAATCAAAGGGATATTCCTGTCTGTGATTTAATCACAGATGTGATCAGTTATGACTACAATACAGCAAGTTCTAATTGCTTAGGAGCAATGTTAAAGCGCTTTGCTCCCCAAATGGACTTAGAAAATTGGCTGAAACAGATTACAGGTAATGATAGCCTGATTTTCCGTGGCCGATATGGGGAAAAACCCTTTATCGAGTACCCCCAGTTGTTTGGTAGCACAACCAAAAGGATAATTCTAACTGCTGACCCTGAACCCCCTCAATGGGAAAGTAATACTATATCCGCTTATGATTTAAATCGGATGATCTCAATGGTGGGTTGGCATAATTACATACCGGAAGCATGCCAGCTACCAGGAGTTAAGTGGGATAGTCTCGAAAGTATCATCAGAGCAATGGCGAACGATCCAGCTCGGTTAGTTGATTTAGCTATTAAAGAGTTGGGTTTGTTGAATGTGATTGACTCAACAGTGATTATCTCAAAACTCGGCAACGGAGTTACCAGTATTAGGAACAGAACCGAAGCGGTTTATGTCGCCCTAGTTAAATTAGTTAAGCCTAGTCTTGACGATGCCCTCAAGCCAGCTAAATTGATTACCTTCAGTATGGCGCTACGGGGAGCAAAAGTGCTTGAGCCAAGAGATTTCAATCGTGAAGCGGTGGAACTTGATGCCAGAATAGCAACAGAAGTGACAGAGATTTTGCGCAGAGCGGTGATGGGGGAATTGGTTTGAATCTAGTGTCAATTGGGTGAAGTACATAATTTTGGGATTTTAGGGAACAGGGAACAGGGAGCAGGGAGCAGGAAAAAATCCTGTGTACCTCATAAGTATGCAAAAGGTTATATCCCTCTTGTGTCACTTTGATCAATTTTCACGGTAAGTGTCCGGTTACTGTCTAAACTCCAAGTAAATGTAAGTAGTTATATCAAGTCCGGTTAATCACCTCCCAAGTAGTCTCTGGATTGTAGGCCAGAAGGGATATCATGATTAGTCAACCGGACTTGATATTATATCATGGCCAGAAACGTTTTATGCTTGGGTTTTTTAGGGTCAGGTTTAGACAAAAATTTAAAACCGTGTGGGGACAAAAACCTAAAGAAAAAAAGTATAGCTTCTCGTCTAACTACTACAAGATTTTCTTGGATATCCAAAGACGATGTGACTTTCAAATTTCTTTTTCAAACTTTCTTTTGTACGTTTTCTTTGTTCTGCAATATACTATCCCTATTTTTTTAGCGACTATCGCAGGTATTACGGCAGGTAATGAGTTATTGGTCACGTTTATTCAAGAATTTGTTTCTGATGACCAAGCTGAAAATATCGTCAAGTTTTTTATATTTTTAATTAGTCTATTAGGAACATTATTCGGCACCATAAGTGCGACAACTAACCCTTCGGAAAGCTATGATAATGCAGCAGCGTTTCATAATAAATTTTCTGAGTTTAAGATTAATTTAGCGATAGATATGATAAATCTTGAACTTACTAATGCTATGGAAGAAGATTACCTGCAGCTTCTGAAGCAAAAAAATGCTAATCTTTCGGAATTGATTCAGGAATATAATCAGAAACGGTCGATCGATAAGAATCAAGTAGGGGGAGATAATTAAGAGGGGGGAGTGTGGGAAGTGTGGGAGGTGTGGGGAGATGGGGAGATGGGGAGATGGGGAGATGGGGCTTTCAAGGTGAAGTTTCCAGATCCGCTGTTCCCTGTTCCTTTTGCTATATATAGCGGACGCAAAACAAAAAAACCAACAACATCCCATACTCAGCACGCTAAGCTATATATAGATGAATGGATTTTAAGCTGATATCTGGAATAGTACGGTTGACAAATTAAAAAGCTGTCGCTATAGTAAAACTATTGATATCTCCAAGCTGGGCAGGCTAAGGAAAAACACTTCTATCCACGTAAAGGAGTGTTTTTAGGTTTAGCAAAGGCGCAAAGGTGATTGGTTGGAGTTTTCTGATGCCACTTTTACCTTGGAGCCAAAGTAATGATCCTAAAAATAATAAGTAAATAGGTAAGTAAATAGGTAAGTCCTGATCTGGTCTTAAGCCTTATATTAGCGATTGGCCGTAGGTCACGCTACGCGAACGCTAGTTTTGTCGTAGTAGTAAACAGTCGTTACTTCTAGGGATAAATAGCAATTGCGTCACATCCAAATAATTTGGATAAAGGCGGTGCCATGGCTATGCCAATTGTTAGGAACGATTGCTTAGGCTTAGGAACTTATTCCAATCAGCAACGCCGAAATTATCACTACAGTAATCAGCGATCAATCTATGCGCTAGGCGCACGCTGCGCGAACAGCGATCGCTTTTAGCGGAAGCTTCGCTTCATCGCGTAGCGTGACCTACGGTCAATCAGCTAACACGCTACTTGAAAAGCTGCCCAAACCGCTATTAATAATGAGAGCAACAGAGCTGAGCCAAAATTAGTAAATTGGTATTAATCTCTTTATTTAAGAAGCTGCGAATTTATAGCGTTTATAGCATTTATGAGGTACGCTTTTCAACCTCAAAGTCCCCCTTAATAAGGGGGATTTAGGGGGATCACTTGATAGCTGAATCCTGACAGAAATCAAGTTTTTAGGAGACAGCCAATGATATTACTACATCAGCCAAGCACAATTATTGGTGACCGCTATCGCATTGTTGCACCCTTAGGTCAGGGTGGCTTTGGAACAACCTACGAAGCTGAAGATTTAACTAACTACAAGCGAGTAGCCCTTAAAGCCATCTCCCTGCGCGGACTAGAAAACTGGAAAGGGTTAGAACTTTTTGAAAGAGAAGCTAAAATCCTTGCCAAGCTCAACCATCATGCTATCCCCAAATACTTAGACTACTTTTACATCGACACTGCTGATGACCGCCGTTTTTACTTAATTCAAGAATTGGTTGGGGGTCAGTCGTTCAGTGAGTTAGTCAAAAAGGGTTGGTACCCTAGTCAGGGGGAAATCAAGGAAATTGCTTTCCAGATTTTGGACATTCTTGAGTACCTCCATCAACTGAATCCAGCTGTGATTCACCGAGATATTAAACCACAAAACCTGATTATAAATTCCAAAGGTATAGTATTTTTGGTGGATTTCGGTGCTGTCAAAGATGTCTATCGTAATACGTTAAGCTACGGGGAAACATTTGTTGGCACTTTTGGCTATATGCCACCAGAACAGTTTCAAGGACAAGCATTTTGTGCTTCTGATTTATATAGTCTAGGGGCAACACTATTGTTTTTGTTAACCCATCGCTCTCCTGCCGATCTACCTCAGCAGCGACTAAAGATTGATTTTCGTGGTTCAGTGCAGATATCACAGCATTTTGCTGACTGGTTAGAGAAGATGCTAGAACCAGCTGTAGAAGATCGATTCCAGTCTGTGGAGGAAGCGATAGATGCCTTACGGCAAAAAAAGTCAATTTCCAGTTCTTTGTCTGGTTCTATAATACCACAGCGGCAACAACCTGCTGGTAGTCGCATCATTTTTACAAAAAATTACCAGCGTTTGGTAGCAGAAATTCCGCCCTGTGGATTAAACGGTAATAACTTGCTTTTGGCTATCTTGATCTTATCTGTACTTAAATTTATTCTTGTCTGGAAAATGGTGACAATAGTAACTTTTTTTTCGACTGTATTTTTCCTGGAATTCTGGATTATTGTGCTAGTTTTATTGGGACTATTATTTGATATTGCTGGTGAGATATATTTGGAAATTAACCGATATACCTTCAAGATAGAATGGCAGTTATTTGGTTTAAGCTTGGGACAGATTACAGGACGTACAGTAGATCTTAAATTTGTTGAAGTGGATAGTAGTGTTAATTTCCTAGGTCAAAAAACTATTACCTGTGCTATTGGGGAAGGAGCCCAACAACACAAATTTGGTTCCAAACTTACCAAAGTTGAGAAAAGATGGTTGGTTGAGGAATTGCGCGACTTTCTTGGAGTGATATAGCGCTACCCTTAGCGTCAGAAGTCAGAAGTCAGAAGTCAGAAGTCAGCAGTGATCCACTGATACCAAGTTGCGGTCAAACATACAACTTTCCCCATCTCCCTATCTCCCCATCTCCCTATCTCCCCATCTCCCTATCTCCCCATCTCCCTATCCAACCAATCTACTATCTTTGAATACAACTCGGTATGACCCACTACTGTGCCACACTACCCAATCCCACTTGTTCCAGCAAAGCGATAAAATCTGCTCGAATCGAGGAGTCATTGGGATTAGCAGCTTGAGCCTGGTAAAGGGCATCAAGGGCATCAAACCAAGCCCCTGCTTCGGCATAGATGATTGCTTGTTGATGCAGTAACTCAGAGGTGGAGCTGTTGGTATTTGCACCAACTGCTGCTAGCTTTTGCTCTAATTCTGGGGATTGTGATACCCGCTCAATCCAGCTCCTATAATAGGAAGTCTTAGGCGGGTTTTCGCGATCGCATTCTAGGGTAACAGACCACATATATATCTTCCTGTCTTCTTCCTCCAGTCCTGGTGGGTTTGCCATCAGTTCTGGACTGTTTTCCGGAAGTTCTACGGAGATAATCCCTACCTGACCTGAGTCAATCCTTTTCTCAAATATTGTCTGGTGTCCTACTGTGTCCACCAACGTAAATACTAGTGGTACGTCTACAGGCTCGGACAAATACCAGAAAAATCTAGGATGAGCAGATATAGTCTGTGCAGCTACTTCCCTTGAGGGAATTAACAGCGTCACCAATTCACGTGGTAACTCCTCATACGGGCTTCGTGAACCAGACCCATTACTCTTGCGAGGAGCGCTATCGGTTGGTGGCATAAATCGTAAGCGTGAGCCTTTGGCTGAACTATTTTGGGAACTATTTTGGGTTTCCGATGAGTTATGATTAGAATCTACAACCTGACCGTTGACAGATTGCAACCTTTGAGAATAGCTAGCTTGAGGGGTGAGTGTGCAAAACAGCAGTACAATCAGTAGTGAGGTTGTACGTGCCCATGTTGTACGTCCCAATAAATTAATAATGTTAGCGGTAGTTTTCATAAGTTTATTGAATTATTAAACTAGAATAGACAATTACAAGAATTAGCATTAATCCTTAGTAAAGCCTGAGTTTAAGCTTAATTGTTTCAGAGATATAATTTTTTGGTGCCATGGATTTCTAATCTCAAATCCCGCTGACTAGTTTTCCTGTGGCAGGGAAACGATCAAAAGATTATCCCGCAACCAACACAGGGTTTTTCTAGCAGCGATTAACTAGACTTGAAATTAGACCAAATTGCCTGGAACCAGGTAACTTTTTATACCCGAAACCCTTGACCCAACTCAACGGTGACTAAATTAGACTTCACAGAACTTAGAATCAATTCCTGATTACTGACTGGTATAGAGATTCTAGTTTTGCTGATATCTCCGGAGGGACAGCAGTTAACCGGATGTAAAAACTTCCCGGTTCTGCTGTTTTTTCTAAAACCTTGGCGTAGATGTCCTCACTGGGTTGGTTCACATTATCTGGATCGAGTAAGTTGAGCTTAAGATTACTCAGTGGCTCAGGGATAGCAGAGATTTCGCTGCTGTTAGCACGAAGCTTAGCTCCCTTACTTGAAATCTCGACTAAACGCCCAGTGTAGACCGACTTGCTGATATGCTTTCCATCTATAAAAGCATAATTAAATTGTAGCTTGGTTTTTTGGTTAACTTCGAAAAACGTTTCTTGCTGTTTGGGTAAAAATAGGTTATAATGATGCCCAATTCCACCCACTTCATAGATAGTAATTGGCTGTTTAATTCCCTTGGGTTTTACCTGTATTTGACCGTCAATTCTTAAGAATTCGCCAGTTTCTTCCAAAGTGGAAGAAGAAATCATAACTTGACCACCAGTTGTATAAGATTCGATTCGGTAAGCCAGGTTAACGGCGCTGCCAATCACACTATATTTGGTGCGTTTTTCGGAACCAATATTCCCAAGCACAACCACACCAGTATTGATACCGATGCCCATTTCCAGTTTTGGATAGCCCAACTGCTCGATTTCTTCATTGACACTAGTCATGGCTAATTGCATCGCTAGGGCACAAGCCACTGCTCTGTGGGCATCATCCTCTTGGAGGGTGAGAGCACCAAAAAGCACTAAAATCCCATCCCCGATGAACTCGTCGATAGTTCCTTGATAAGCAGTAATCACATCCGCCATGTGACCCAAATAGATGTTGAGGATTTTGACTACCTCTTGGGGATGTAACCGTTCTGAGATCCCAGTGAAGCCTCTTAAATCAGAGGTCAAGATGGTGATTTTCCGGTTTTCACCCCCGAGTTTTTGTTTGTCTGGGTTCTCCAGCAAATCCTCCACCACTTGGTCAGTTAGGTAACGTCCAAAAGTGTGACGAATCTCTTTAGCAGTGCTAGCAACGTAAGCTGTGATGGCAATTGCAGACCCACTTAAGGCTAACAATGGCGGTATCACCGGGAGCCACCAACCCCCCAAAAACGCTCCATAGGTACTTCCAAATAATGCCCCTGTGGCCACCACGGTAATCGCAGTTCTCCTCAAGGACAGCCCTCCGAGACCGCCAAGATAGCGCCATTTCCAAGTTAGAGTCGCACCAACGAAAGACCAGACTACAATCCACAGGATTTCCACAGGCTCCGACCAGGTTTTGAGCAAGGGACGACCATCTTCCACAGCACTAATAATTTGGCTGACCATGTTAGCTTGGACTTCCACCCCAGCCGTTGACTCCCGGATGGTAGTGTCATTACTGTAGGAGGTGTAGAAAAAGTCATTTAAACTGACCGCAGTTGCACCAATTAAAACGATGGAATCATTGATCAAGTCATCTGGAATGTTATCTTCCAAAACGTCGGTCATGGTTACGGTGCGGAAGGTTCCCGCTGGTCCGCGATAGTTCAAGAAAATCTGGTAACCGCTATGATCGATTCCCACATAACCGCCGTCATTGCTGGCCAAAGGGCGAAACATGGCCTTGCCCCACTGGAAAATTCTGGGATCTTGCTGTAATGGTTCAGGAAAAATGTTTTTTGACTCTAGATAAATCCCCGCTAGGAGCATACTAAAGGAGGGCTTTAAGTGATCATTTACCTTCAAAGTAAGTAAGCTGCGCCGCAGGATACCATCCATATCGTTTACGACATTATTGGCACCTACGAGACCACGTTCACTGAGAATCGGTGGAGGAGGCACCGCATTGTCAGGGTTGTCTTGATCGATGTATTCGATACCAACTAAGTTGGGTGTGGTTTCAAACACCTTGAGTAACTCACCATGACCGGGCTCAACTGGAAAATCCCGATACAGGTCAAGACCAATCGCTGCAGGATTTTGAGCTTTGATTTTGTCTAAAAGTTGGGCAAGCATCCGATCAGTGATTGGCCACCGTTGAGCACGCTTTAAATCTGCCTCAGTCATAGCCACAATCACAATCCGTTCATCCGTAGCTTCCTTCGGACGCCAACAAAAGTATTGGTCGAGAGCCGCTAGTTCGTAAGGCTGTAACCAGCCGAGTAGCCTGAATGCGATCGCAATTCCAGCCACCACCGGTGTAGTAATTAGAACACCGCGCCATTCCCATAGTTGTTGTTTTACTGGTTGCCACATATAGCAGTTTTCAATTGGGTGAGGTACTTTCGTTCTGGATTTTAGGGAACAGGGAACAGCGGATCTGGGAGCAGGGCAGAAACTTCAGATGTACCTCACGCTTACTAGGAAACTATATTACGGTTGAACCCTTACTGGACTAACTACAAAGCTCTGTCTTAGCTTTGGGTCGATTCACCCTCCCCACACTTACGGGAGTGATAGATTTACAACAAAAAGCTGATAGCTGATGGCTGATAGCTGATGTTGACAATGTCCTATCCCATTTTAATAACTTTCTCAGGGTTATCTCATACTTTTCAAAGACTCGGTTAAGATAGGTTAAATACTTTAAATAATAATTACATAGATTGGAATTAAACCAACACTGTTTTAGTTTAATTCTGTCTACGGACTTAGGAGTCAGTTCTGATATTCGGGAGAATTCTGTGATGAAAGATATCAAAAAAACCGTAATGGTAGGCGCTGCCTTGACTAGTGTCTTGGCTCTAGGTTTAGGTGTAGCATCTGAAAACGCCTTGGCCGGTAAGGAAGGAATGGAAAAATGTGCTGGTATCGTTAAGGCGGGTAAGAACGATTGTGCAGCCAACGGCCATAGTTGCGGCGGGATGGCTAAGGTAGATAGCGATCCTAATGAGTGGATCTACGTTCCTGAAGGCACTTGCAACAAGATTGTTGGTGGAACTATTGTACCACCAAAAACCTCCAGTCAGGAAACTGAAAAGCCAACCGAGAGTGCGCAAGCCAATTAAAGGAAGCATTCAGCACGCTTGGCACTCAGCTATCAGCTTTGGAATCATGGCTGAGTAGGGTTATGTACAAAGATCCCCCCTAACCCCCCTTAAGAAAGGGGGGAATTAGATTCAGCTGAGTAGCGTTATGTACACATATCCCCCCTAACCCCCCTTAAGAAAGGGGGGAATTAGATTCAGCTGAGTAGCGTTATGTACACATATCCCCTTAAGAAAGGTAGGGCTGTTTCATTCTCTAGAAAATAGATGGGGAGATGGGGAGATGGGGAGATGGGGAGAAAAGGAGCGCGAATAGTCGGAATTTTGGCCAAATTTATCTAACCCTCCTCGAAGGCCGAATCACGAATTGTTAGTCATTGGAGTTGCTTCCTCCCAACTAATTTGTCAGATTTTAATGACTAAATTGGCGGATTTTTCGGGAAATTTTAGTTTATTTCCCTATCCCCCTATCCCCCTATCCCCCTATCTCCAATAATCGTTAACTTATTAAAGTTTGAAACAGCCCTGCCTTAAGAAAGGGGGGAATTAGATTCAGTTGAGTAGCGTTATGTACACATATCCCCCCTAACCCCCCTTAAGAAAGGGGGGAATTAGATTCAGCTGAGTAGCGTTATGTACACATATCCCCCTTAAGAAAGGGGGGAATTAGAGTCAACTCACCACTACCATGGATAAATCCGAAAAATAATGCCATGACAATAATGCTATGACAACTCAGGTTTCTTCAGCTTCAATTAACGGTGCTGGAATCGGTTTACGCTCCGCCCATTATCAAGATATCCTTACTCATAAACATACTATACCTTGGTTTGAGGTATTATTAGATAATTATTTAACGTCTCAGGGTTTACCACTCCACTATTTAGAAAAAGTTCGCCAAAACTATCCGGTTACGTTGCATGGCGTCGGTATGTCTTTGGGGTCAACGGACCCTTTAGATTTAGAGTATTTGACAAATTTAAAAGAGTTAGCCCAGCAGATTGAACCAGCATACATTTCCGATCACCTATCCTGGATTTCCGTTAATGGTCACTATCTTAACGATTTAATTCCTCTTCCTTATACCGAAGCAGTGATGGAACATGTAGCCCAACGGATTTTGCAAGCTCAGGAATTTCTAGGTTGTCGGATTTTGATAGAAAACCCATCGGCTTACGTGAGCTTCACAGATTCAACCATGCCAGAATGGGTATTTATCCAACAATTGTTAGAAAAAGCAGATTGTTACTTGTTGCTAGATGTCAACAATCTTTATGTCACTGCTACTAATCAGGGATTTGACCCCCTTGATTACCTGAATACAATACCAGCAACCAGGGTCAAACAAATTCACTTAGCAGGGTATGAAGAACGGGAAGAGTATCTATTTGATACCCACGGTTATCCTGTTCATCCTCCAGTGTGGGAATTGTATCAAGCAACATTAGAGCGCTTTGGTCCGGTGCCTACTCTGATTGAATGGGATACTGATATCCCAGCTTTTGAGGTATTAATGACTCAAGCGAGTAAAGCTCAGGAGTATTTAGATCAGGTAAGTATAACAAAGGGAGTAGGGAGTCGGGAGTAGGGAGTCGGGAGTCGGGAGTCGGGAACTTCGGATCAAAAATTATCACAATTTATTTAGGATACCTATATATAGCATTTTTAAATAGGTCATGAACACTCTTGCTGATTTCTCATATAGCACTACGCATTAAGGTTAGGACATTAATACAAGCTGAAAAGCTTTTGTAGTAAACTTTAGCATGCATGCCTCTTGCCTCTTGCGTTGCGCGTAGCGCTATAACATCAAAAACTATTCGGAGCTCTTTACTACTGTTCCCTGTTCCCTATTCCCTATTCCCTACTCCCTACTCCCTACTCCCTACTCCCTGTTCCCTGTTCCCTGTTCCCGATTCCCTTTGCTATAACCTTAAAAACCGATATAATCATGGAATTAAGGACACTACAACAGCTATTTTACGATGCTGTTTTTGAAAATAATCCTGCCAGTACACAAACCATTGCTCAACACATCAAAGCAGCTAAACAATTGACCCCTGCTGAAGGGTTAGCCATTTATCGTGGCAGTGTCTTAGGCAACCTGAGCCAAACCTTAATGTCAATTTATCCAGTCTGCTGTTGTTTGGTGGGAGAGAAATTTTTTGATGCAACAGCAGTAAGATATATCCAACGCTTTCCTTCTCTATCTATGGATTTAGGGGATTATGGCGAGCACTTTGCTGATTTTCTGGCAAATTTTGAGCCAGCCAAACAGTTACCCTATTTACCGGATGTGGCGCGGTTAGAGTGGCACTGGCATCGGGTGTTTAATGGTGAAGAGGCTACCAGGTTAGATGTCCAAGCATTGAGTACAGTTCCCCAAGAAAAATGGGGAGAACTGATTTTCCATTTACCTAAAAATAGTGTTCTGATTGAGTCGGCTTACCCTATCCATCGCATTTGGGAGGTTAATCAGGCTGAATACCAAGGTGATCAGCAAGTGAATTTGGATGAAGGGGGGATACAACTATTCCTCTGGCGCAATGGTTATGATATGCGCATTGAGCTGCCAACAAAAGCAGAATGGCAACTGCTGAAGGCTTTTCAAGGGGAAAATCGATTTGAAGCCATTTGTCAAGACCTGGCTGCTGATGAATTAGCTATTGATGTAGCATCTGAGTTACCGCGATTTGTACAACGTGGATGGATTGCCAGGTTTTCGATGTAGAAGAAATATCAATGTGCGATCGCTACACTATATAAGAATGTAGAATGTAGAATTAAGAATGGAGAATGGAGAATTAAGAATGTAGAATTAAGAATGGAGAATGGAGAATTAAGAATGGAGAATGGAGAATTAAGAATGGAGAATTAAGAATGTAGAATGGAGAATTAAGAATGTAGAATGGAGAATTAAGAATGGAGAATTAAGAATGTAGAATGGAGAATTAAGAATGTAGAATGGTTAAGGCTGAATGGTGAATGGTTAAGACAGAAGCCAGAATGGTGAAGGCAGAAGGCAGAATGGTGAAGGCAGAATTCTTAATTCTTAATTTTTAATTTTTAATTCTTAATTCTTAATTCTTAATTCTCAATTCTTAATTCTCAATTCTCAATTCTTAATTCTCAATTCCCAATTCTTAATTCTTATCTTGATTCAGCAACGCCAAATCACTTAGTAAAGCACTGCACTTGGTCCTTCAGAAATACCAGTCTTGGGGACTTCTTTGTCTCCAACCCATTCAGAACCATTAAATACATTACACCACATCCATCCACTGTCCTCTCGCCCTTGATGTAACAGGTAAATTTCGTCATTATATACGACTGCTGATGGTCCAGCAGTTATCCCAGTGTTATGTATCTTGTGATCTCCAGCCCACTCATTGCCATCGAAGACATTGCACCAGAGCCAACCGTTATCACCTCTGCCCTCGTGAAACACGTATATTTGACCGTTGTAGACTAATGCATCTGGATCATCGGTTAAACCTGTGCCCCGTACCTCTTTATCTCCAGCCCACTCATTGCCATCAAAAACGTTATACCACAGCCAACCACTATCCCCCCGTCCTTGGTGGAACACATAGAGAAGGTCATTGTATACTACTGCTGATGGACTAGAAGTAATTCCGGTCTTAGGAACTTTTTGATCCCCAGCCCACTCATTGCCATCAAAAACGTTATACCAGAGCCAACCACTATCCCCTCGTCCTTGGTGGAACACATAGAGAAGGTCATTGTATACTACTGCTGATGGGCCAGCACTTATACCAGTATTACCAATTTCTTGATCTCCAGCCCACTCATTGCCATCAAAAACGTTATACCAGAGCCAACCACTATCTCCCCGTCCTTGGTGGAATACATATAACAGGTCATTGTATACTACTGCTGATGGATCTCCTGTCATCCCAGTTTTATGAACTTTTTCATCTCCAAGCCACTCATTGCCATCAAAAACGTTATACCAGAGCCAGCCACTATCTCCTCGCCCCTGATGAAATACGTAGATGTTGCTCATTGTTTGTTCCCTAATTTGTCTCTAGTTAATCATACTAGTACCACAATACACCTATTAACATTCTAGAAAGAGCCTAGGGCGTGTTTTCAAAGTTTTCCGCAAGATTTAGATCCCCCCCAGCCCCCCGCGCGGAAGGGGGGAGCCATTCTCAAAGTCCCCCTTTTTTAAGGGGGATAATGGGGGATCTCCGAGGCAATAAAACACGCCCTAGGGGGGCAAAACTCAGTATAAAAAAACTTGGGAGATATCCTCTAACGGGTGCATGTCAATTTTGTTAACCCCTGATTTGGATCCCCCTAAATTAATAAGGGGGACTTTTCAATCTAATTCCCCCCTTTTTTAAGGGGGGTTAGGGGGGATCTATGTACCTAATTACAAAGTTGACATGCTCCCTCCTCTAACTCCTGACTCCTGAATTCTATCTCCTATTCCTCCTTCACAAACCTAACTTTTTGCACCCCTTCCATCATCTGTAAGCCAAATTGAGCCGAGGTAAAGTTATCTAAAGATCCCCCACCATCGCTGTTGAACCAATTTTTAATATTCTCAGCAAATGTCACTAAGTTGATCACCCTTTTAGCTGAATTATTCCAGGGTACAGGTATTTTTGAATCAACAATCAGCTCACCATTGGCATTTCTTAAATCTTTGGTAACCTCTGTGTCATCTACGTCAAAAGGATCTACTCCAAAGTGCATAGCTTCTGGTTTTTGGTGAATATCGACGGTTTTCACTTCCCCTTGGAATATACAAATTAAGACATCCTTGGCTAATTTCTCCATCCGTAATAGGGGTAAAAGATTGCCTTCCGTCTCGTCAATGGAATCCCCATCCGCCACAGCCGTATCATAACCATCCACCAGTAATCCAGGCCATCCAGCCACCACTTGCGATCGCATAATAATTCCGGTAAGCTTTTGATCATCACTGCGGGTTAAACCACTGTTGCTAGAACGGATTACAGTATCTTCGGTGACATCTGCCCCTGTTACCCGACCAATACTAAAGGCACCATCCTGTAAACAGTCTACCCATAAAGAATCTACACAGAAGAACCGGATTGATTCTGAGGGGAGTAGCTTTTCATCAGGAACTAAATAGTTAAAAGGTATACCTTTCAACAATTCCAAATCTCTGAACCACTTGAAGACATAGAGGGGAAGGTCTATCGGTGCTGCACTCTGCTTGGGAGTTAAGGGCAAGTGAATTAAAATGTTTTCCAGTTGTTTCAGTCTTTGAGCAAATGCTCTTTTCCAGTTATACAAGCTAGTGGCTACTGTGGAATTTTGCAGAGTCAACATCCGTCCTAATTGCCAAGCTGCTGCATAGGAAGTATCAAACAGTCCTAACTCAGGATCATAACGTAATAATTCATCCGCAGCTTTAGCAGGAAATTCATAGGTATCGGAGTGAAAACCCGTTGCTAAAGGACCATGATACCAGGAAACCGTTTGACTTCCTTCCCGGAGGGAATGGGATAAAGGAACATAGCCCATGGCTAAGGATTTTTCCGCAGTGGAATTCTCATTAACCGGGAGTCTGGGAGTGCTGGGGGTACGATTCAGATTCTTGAGTATTTCGGTAAAGGTTTGTTTAGGATCTACACAAGAAAAACTCCAATTTGCTAAACTCACAAAGCGGATCAGGTCTTCATCCCCTGCCCCTTGGAAATCAAAGCCGTCATCGCCATAGCGTCCCTCAACGGAAATTAAATGAACGTAACTTGTGCCATTGGGTTGGGGTAAACGGCTACAGACAACAGTAGCAAATTCCTTGGCTTCTTCTGCTTCTTCCTCGGTGGCGTCTTCAGAAACATCTAAGTCTTCTGCTTTCCGAACATGGGAAACATAAGCAATATCAGCTTTAGTAGGCAAAATATCAGCTACATACTTCTTTTTGATATCGAATACTGTTGTGTTCTCGTCTGCTGTTTGTCCTACGCCATCAAGGGTGTAAGAAGGGAACTTCACCCCAGATTCCCCCGCTACTAATTCTCCCAGGGTAATCGTTTTTAGTTTGGGTTTATCATCGTCATCCTCAAAATCCGAGTCCCAGAATAATAGTAAAACCAGCCAAGTTAAATTTTCATCACTTTGACCAGGATAACGTTCCCAAGGAAGAGTACTCCGGTTAACAGTGATATGGGGTAGTACGTTGGAATGGTCACCTAAGCTTTCTGGTGGGGGAAAAACCGCATAAATGTCTTGAGGTGTCAGGGGTTCAAATCGTTCCCCAATTACAGAAAATATTAATTCCTTCTCATATTTTATACCCTCAGGAATCCTGCCTTTGGTGTCAGAAATAGTTTGCTCCACTTTGATGTGGTATTCCCCACTTTCAAGGGCTGGTTGATGGTACTGAATGAATTTTACTTGTTGTCCTGAGGTGGTTGTAGTCATGATATTTTTCCTGTTGATATTTGTAGTGCTTGGAGGGAGTCAGGAGTTGAGGAGTCAGGAGATAAGGAGATAAGGAGTTAGGAGGTTAGGAGTTGAGGAGTTAGGAGATTAGGAGTTGAGGAGTTAAGAAGATAAGGAGTTGAGGAGTTAGGAGATTAGGAGTTGAGGAGTTAGGAGATTAGGAGTTGAGGAGTTAAGAAGATAAGAAGTTGAGGAGTTAGGAGTTTAGTAGTTATTAGGAAAGAATAAAATTGACTGTTTATTCTGAATTCTCTCTCCTGAATTCTCTCTCCTTACCTCCTTACTCCTTACCTCCTTACTCCTTACCTCCTTACTCCTTACCTCCTAAATTCTGTATTCTCTCTCCTTACCTCCTTACTCCTTACCTCCTTACTCCTTACCTCCTGTCTCCTTACCTCCTGTCTCCTTACCTCCTGTCTCCTTACCTCCTGAATTCTGTCTCCTAACTCCTAATTTCCTCTAAAATTTGATGATGTAGTTAAGGGCGTAATAAGGTGGTAGATTTTCATGAGGCTCCCCACCACCTTGACTGCTGATCTTGGCAGAATACGATAGATTGGGCTCACTCCCGTCTCCGGGGTCTGAATCGTAGTGATTGGAACCTAACATAGTATGTGTTTCATCGAACTTTAAAAGCCGGTCGTAATCACCATTATTATGATTATGACCTGGAATTTGAGCAAGTGTTAAGGTAACTTTCTCTTTTCCTCCTGTTTTATGAAGATTGTAATTAAGCTCAGCATCAGCACCAATGATAAATTTCTTATGAAGATTTGGCAAATTCTCTTTTCCCAGAACCTCATACAATTCTGGATAGTCACTCTTATCAAAATGATTACCATTACATAACAACCATCCGTCTGGGGCTTCTGTTCCAGCATAAGGAACAACTGTGCCCACAGGAATTACATATCCAGTTTGATCTTTGATTCGTCCAGTAAATGTTACATTGCCGTCAGCGCACAAACTCATCACCGTCATATCGGCATCGGTACCATAATGGTTGTGGTCGTCCGGGTGCCCAGAAAGGGCAATATCGAGTTGAGTCCTTCCGCCTTCTTCCGTTTCAAAAGCCCCTACTCTGAAAGCTACTGTGTTAGAGTTCTTAACCCCCGTAACTGCAATTCGCCGCAACTTTAACATTTCTTCAGTTTCAATCTCGGGTGTTGCTGGTAAACCGGCGATTTCTAGTTTAAAGTTACTATCCAAACGCATGTATCTAGAATTATCATCTTGGTTGTAAAACACGACAGGATAATTTTCGCCGGTTTTACCTAGATCAGAACGGAATCTTAGAAGACCTGTATTTTGAATTTCACCGCCATCGAGAGTGATGCCATCTTGAACATTGAGCAAACCGTCTAATTCTTTTCTCGTTCCCATACGCACTTTCGTATCAACAACTAGAGGTGCTTTTTCAATTTGACAGACAAATTGCCCATCCTTATATCCTGGAACATACTGATAACTTAAATAGAGGTTAGCCTCTCCTGTGGGATGGGAGGTAATAATATTATCCAAGTTGATTAACATGGTTTTTCTTGCCGCCAATACCACATCAGCACTTTGGGGAATAAAAGTCCACTGCAAAGCTTGAACAACTCCCTCTACTTCAATGGTTTCGATATCGCCATTTTGTTGCCATTGGTCTCCCGCAATGGAGATGGTAATATTGTTAACTTGGTCTCGTGTTCCTAAGGCCCAGGGTACATCCGCTGCTGTTCCCACTTCTAAAGTTACTACCAACTGAGAGCAAAGATTAATATCTGCATCATAGTGGAAGATAATATCAGGAGCTGCTGAAGTGGGAAGGTTGGTATTAGTCAGGCGCAGTTGTAAACTGCTAGCTTCATCATAGGTATTGAGAACCTTGTTACAATTCACAAAACCAACATAAAGAGGGATGTTTGATTTTCCGCTTGATTGAACCATGGTTAATTCCAGAGTAATGTTTTCATCGTAATCACCGCCTTCAGGGATTTTCGCCGGGCTCATTACCTCAATACCTCCCTGGTCAAATTCCCAACTAATTGTCACATCAGCGGAGGTTATTTTATCAAAAGATTGAGCCGCAACTCCGGTTAAAATAACCTTCATCGTGTCTTGGTCAGACAGCCAAGTTTCTGTCCCTGTCCAGAGTAGGTAAATACTGACTCCATCTGCATTGGAAACAAAGCTAATTGACCAATCTGCGCTCTCCACAGCGATCGCACTAGGATCGGCTAAGATGCCAGGTAAAAAAGCCAACTTAAAATGGTAATTGTCCCCATCGGCTTGACTTACCCCGCCCATAGGACGAATAGCGATAGTTTTGTCTGAGAGGATATTGCTGATCTCGATATCCAGTGGGGGAACATCCTCCGGTTCCCCAATAACTAATACCAGACATTGTTGATCATCATCCTCCGTTTCTTGATAACACCAGGTAAACCCAAAGGGCATTTCGCTCATAATTTTATTTCCTGTTGTGAATGGTTATTTTTAGGAGGTAAGGAGTTAGGAGTTAGGAGGTTAGGAGTTGAGGAGTTAGGAGGTTAGGAGTTAGGAGATTAGGAGTTGGGAGTTAGGAGTTGGGAGGTAGGAGTTAGGAGTTGAGGAGTTTGGAGTTTGGAGATTAGGAGTTGAGGAGTCGGGAGTTTGGAGGTGGGAGTTACCAAAAATTATAGTTCGCCACATGTAGTCAGAAAAGAATTATTTTTATTCTTTATTCTTTCTTCTGTTTTCTATCTCCTGTCTCCTTACCTCCTTACTTCCTTACCTCCTAACTCCTTACCTCCTTACCTCCCTCCTATCTCCTTACCTCCTGTCTCCTAACTCCTTACCTCCTAACTCCTTACCTCCTAACTCACCTGCGGTGCAAAGATAAAACTATCCGAGACACCAGAATGGATACTGACTTTGCTAGT
Source organism: Moorena sp. SIO4A5 (assembly GCF_010672005.1). Taxonomy (NCBI): domain Bacteria; kingdom Bacillati; phylum Cyanobacteriota; class Cyanophyceae; order Coleofasciculales; family Coleofasciculaceae; genus Moorena; species Moorena sp. SIO4A5. The sequence goes on from NZ_JAAHHZ010000049.1 coordinate 21,562, forward strand.
GTCAAAGCCTAATGCTGTTAAAAGGTCATCCCGTTGGGAATTACTTTCCACAGTTGCGTTAATGCGATCGCGTTTGGCTTGTTCGCTTGTTAAGCTGGCATCGGGGATAAATGCTGCGATGGTTTCCCAAATGTAAGAATTATCGATGGGTAAAGTGTCATAGAGTAAATGTTCAACGCCGATTACATCGGTTTCTCCAGGTTTGGGCTGTTCGGCAGGAACAATCTGGAAACTAAAGAACACATCTTCGATAAATGGGTCATCATTAGGTTCCGGGGGAACAATGTGTTCTGAAGAAATAGGATCACCCCAAGCAGCAACGGGTGCATATTTGGTGATGGGTATAAACTTGAATTTCCCTTTAGCACCCTCTTCGTCACCATTCCTGGTAATAGTAACATTGTGGACGGTGGTTAATTCATCTTTCTTAATTCCCATGGAATTAATTCCAAATGCCATCTCTGTACCCACAGATTGGTCAGCACCCCAAGTTTGTACCTGTTTCGCAGGAATAATACTATCGGTGGTCAATTCCAAGTCTTTAGGATTAATCACCCAGATTTCTGCGCCGTCTGTTTCGCGGATAATCTGCTTGCTTAAACCATCAACCACGGCAATGCTGCACACTTCATCATCTGGGGGCAAGAAAGCTCCCCTAAACTCATCCCAGTCAATGGGATTGGGATATTGAGACGTTTGATCCCCAATCTTGATGGTGACGGTAATAATGATAATTCTGATCTTGAATTTACAACCGAAGTCTGGACCCCAAAAACGAACATTGACCCCCAGACCCACGGCAAGGGCACCAATCCCCGCCCGCACAAAGAAGTGCCAGGAAACATCATAATGGTAGGGTTTCCAACTGATTAAGAAATCAATCCCCGCATCAAACTCAGCCCACAGAGCCCCCGCCCTAAAGGCAATGGCAAAAAGTCCACCTACCATTACTCCATAGCCACACAGAGCAAAATAGACCTGGGCGGTGGTAAAGGCATTATCGTCAATCTGCCAACTGTAGCCTAAGCGAGGTACATCAGGATAACGATCCGCAGCATAAAAACGGGGATGGTAGCCCCCTTGGGTAACAACAAAATCCCCTGCCCTTTCTCCAGCAAACCACAGCCCGAAAGCATAACCCCCTGTTAAATGACACTCTCGGCTAAACACATAGGAACTAGGGGTTAGTTGTCCCCGCACCATGAGCACCCCTTCAGCAGGAGCAAACCTTGATTCCATCACCATTTCTGCCACGGCAATTGGTTCAAACGGACCAGTTATGGTGGTAGGCAGCATTAAAGTGACAATGGCAATGAAATCGATCTCAAACCCACTGGAATCCAGGGCAATGTTCAACAGTCCAAAGCCATCCATGATCTTAAAGCAGGTGAATTTAATCCCTGCTGCCCCAAACCAAGCCCCAACTTCCGGAGGCATATAGTTAGACAAAATCAGCAACTCATCAGCCAGAAGCTGGGCACTCTCAGCAGGATCCGGTGCTTTTTGATCATGAACTGCCTCATCCACGAAAGGAAAGGCTACTAGTTCATCCAAGGTGGGAACAATTAGTCGGTAGTTATAACCAAATCCCCCTGATATACCGGTAACGAAGAAGAAAGGTGGTCCTCCCAAGGGATAGTTGAGTGCTAGGTAGAGAAAGAGACCAAAATTGTCGCTGTCAGTAAAGTTAGCAAAAGCCCCAATGGAAGATAGGGAGAGACATTTTTTGCCTCCCTTACCAATTTTCAAGCCAATAACGGCTGTTCCTAAAAATCCATCGTAGCTGCTGCCCTCAACTAGTAGGAAAGTGCCACCTATTTCTAGTCCACTGGTGATCACTTCTAAGCCAAAACCATCCAGGTTAAACGAAGGAGAAAACTCCATTAAAGGAGAACCTATGGACAACCCATTAAGGGTCATTACCATACGGGATACCTCTACAACCAATTGAGGCGTTAGGTTAATTTTTTGATTTTTATAGGTGAGTCCTACTTTCTCGAAATGCAGGGGGCCAAAGGATTTTTGTACTGTTAACCAAACACCATTTTCGGTGATAGTAACGGGAAGTTCTTCGTCATTGGAGCTGACATTGGAACTGGAAGCAGCAAGTACTTGCACATCGCTAGTTGGGACTAAACTACTACTCGGTTTCGCAGGAGGAGGAGGAGTAGTAGTCTTAGGACGGGATAAGGGGGTTAACCAAGCTTTGGCATAGGGACCAATTTCAAAGTGAGCGCCAATAGAAGCACCCCGTTTCAGGACATTTGTGCTGTTGCAGGGGGGTTTGATTCTTAGAGGTACTCCTATTTCTTCGAGGAAATAGTTAACTTGCATTAGCTGTTTGCGAGAGAATTCTTGTAATGCCACTAAAAATTCAAAAGCAAATTCACTATCAGCGATCGAAGGAGTTAATGCTTGGTTAACTAGGGGAATGTCGTTAAACATGATCCGGCCATTGAAACCAATACTAAACAGCATTGATCGTTTCTTGGCAACTACGGTACTGGAATTACCAGTATTATTTGGGTTAGCAGGGCAATCAATCACCATCACGATGCTGCTGTTCACCTTGAAATAACTCAATAACTCCAGGGGAATTAAATCACTGAGTCCGAAGGAAATTGTACTAATTAGGTCTTGGAGGGCAATCTCTAGACTTTTTTCAGCAGCCAGACTTGCCGTAATAATTGATGAGGACTGGGATTGACCTGGAGACTTTTTATTTTGGAAGAATAAGGTAAATCTCAGGACGAGGGTACCATCGTCATATTCTGCGATGTATTCTGTCTCGCCATCTTCAGACTCTGTAGGAGTATAGGTAATTGAATCACCCAGAGGAATATCAATTGTCCCACCATAGAGCCCGTCTTGTTTAGTATTTGGCGCATCCTCAACCTGAATTAGGATATTGGCATTTACTGCATTTACATTTTGGGGTTCTTCTGAGGTATCGGAAACCTCATCATCCGGTGCGACATTAATCGTTGCTGACCAAACAAATTGATGGAAAAAAGTTCCATCTATATCGACATAGTAGTACTCTATTGTACCAAGGTTAAATTCATTGGCAATGGTTGCTAAAACAACATCATTAAGCAGAGTAATAGCTAGTTCATTCCATAAAAAATTCTTTAAATCTTCGACGTTATTGAACCCTGCTATTTGCGCAATCTGATCAGCATTTAATGCGACCATTATTTCGACTCCTTAGAATTTGATGGTTGAAAAATATGATTTGTATCGGGAAACAGAATTTAGGAGGTTAGGAGGTTAGGAGATAAGAAGACAGAATTTAGGAGGTTAGGAGATAAGAAGACAGGAGATAGAATACAATTGAATCTTTTCTGACTACATGTAGTATAGTGAGGACTTTGGTCACTTCTACCTCCTGACTCCTGACTCCTGACTCCTGACCTCCTAACTCCTTACCTCCTGACTCCTGACTCCTGACTCCTAACTCCTAACTCCTAACTACTAACTCCTCTACTCCTCCTGTGCCCGACTCAGTTGCAACCAACCCTCATACAGTTGTTGGGGTTCAGAAAACGTTGCTGTGGGGTTAACCCCTTCAATTTCCGTGGTTTCTGACCACTCGTCACCACTTAGGGATACCCAAGACCACACAGCATTAGCTTGTTGGGGGACAGGAATTGCTAAACCACTGCTAGCATCAAAGGCTGGGGGATCAAGTTGATCGCCATCGTGGATGTCAATTGTCATATCAGTTTGGCGATCGCATAACATTGGGGTAGCCAGGAAATTAACTTCCATTGACTGTAATGCGGTCGTGTAGTTTTCCGACGGTAAGGTCAATTCTCGGTTGGGTAAGAACCCACAGGTAGCATGAATTGTGCCCCGAGGATCGATTAACATGGTCACTCCTTGGGGTGGTGCATCCACGGTTTGCTCGAAATACACCAACCCTTCTGCTTCCGTTTGAATCAAACTGTCATTGGATAAATTACTTTGGGGTGCATAGAAGATATTTCCTTCATAGTCATAACCTTCATCATTGTCTGCGGCGGTTTCTCGCCAATAACCCACTAACCCATCGTTGAGTTGTTGATAATCCCCTAAACGAATAGGAACTTTAACTTCCGTATACCCGTAGGTGGGTACTTCTTGGTCAGCGCTCTCAATTTTGACAGTAGGATCGCACACAGGTAATCCTTTAACCTCTAAGCTAAAGGTGGCACGTACCACAGCCATGGGTCGTCCAATTAATAATGCCAGAGTGCTATGGAGGGCAAACCCTTCGGGATCGATGGTGGCTAGGGAATTGTCTAAGGTAGAAAGAAACTGTTGTTGAAAACTTTCTCCTTGATTGAGGAGATACTCTACCAGCTTGCGCAGATGAGGATTAGAGATGCTGGCGACATCAGGAATACCAAAGCCTCCAGGGGCAGCCCTCCAATTACCAGCTCGATCTAAGGAACCCAAAGTTTTTCCTTGCTGGTCATAAATACTCAAGGTGCTGTCGAGATTATTGGGGACAATCCAACCACAAACGGGATTTCGGGCTGGCTTGGTAGTCATTTCGATCTCACTGGGAGCATCGGCTGCTAACCAGTGGAAGTTGAGACGGGCATTTTGGGCGAAACGAGGTGCCAATAAAAATTGATAGTCAACGTTATCAGGGGGAGTCATCCGGCTACTAGTTACCAAATCCGCTTGTCCTGCATCTGGGTCAATGACGGTAAAATGTCGTCCATAACTATCCACTAACCACAATTGATCGATGGTCATTCCTCCACTGCGGATCGGGTTGAAAATGTCTCCTGAGAGGAATTCGTATTGAATGCTGCTATCGCCTAAAGTCCAACGCACCTGATCCGTTACCAATTTTGCTGTGTTATTGGTAGTGAGGGGATCGTCCACTTCTAGTGACAGAGTGGGTTGGGAGAGCATGATGGTGTCGTTAAACCCACCGATAGTTTGGGCTTGACAGTCTAAATCTTCCATCTGTTCGTAAGCCCACAATGCTACGTAAATGGTATCTTGGGCTTTTTGCTCTTCGGTCATTGCTTGTACATCATCTGTAGCCTCATACCAGGATTTAACCGCCTCAAAATTTTCACTCAGGTAGTCTGGGGTTTGCTCGTCTTCGGGAATATTATTTTGATAGTAGTAAGTGGGCAAAAGTTGTGCGTTTAAATAACTAGTCAGTTGTCCGCTTAACTCTTCTCCCGCCGACGGGGTTAAAATGCTGAACCCCTTATAACTATTACCATCTGGGGTAAAACTGCTTTCCTTGCCAGGTTTCAGTTGGAGGTCGATGGCATTGGGTTCTAAGCTATAGTTATCCAGGATTTGATTGGGTTGATAATCTTGAACCACTCCCTCCTTCATCTCACGACTAGGATAGTTCAAGACATTCCACTGGAAAGCAAAGGGATTCCAAGGTTGCTGACTCCAGGTATTAAAGTTAATGGAGTCTTCTCCTGATGAGGGTTTAAGGCTATTAATTTTTGCTAAAAGCCCATCCACATCATTGGTAATGTTCGTAACATCAAAATCTATCGGGTAGCATTCTAAGAAACCATCCTCCCGCAACCGTCCATCTTGTCCAAAACGATTGGAAGCCTTGGCGGCGTCTCCGGTCAAGAGGACAAAGGGATCGCTAGGACGCCAGTAATTGTCACTAGGAACTTGGCAGAGGCGGTATTGGGTGGTGGAAGTTGTGTAGTTTGCGATCGCACTTCCTAAGTTACGAATAGCACCAACCAGGTTATAAGCGATTTGAGAGGCTGTAGGGGGAATATAGATGGTAAAAATCCCCCCTTCTACGTTAACGGGATAGGTTTGTCCTCCATCCTCAATATTCCAAGCCCTTCCTTCATAGAAGTTTGCTTCTCCTTGATTAGTTATGCTAACAGTTGGATTATCAGATAGTTCAATCCCACAGTTTCTAAATTCTGGCTTGATATAATCAGAAAAATTGCTATAACTTCCCTCAACGGCCTGATCTATCGCAGCTATGTAATCATTGAAGTAGCTACTTAACCTCGATACAACTTCAAAGGGCAAGGTTTTCGCTGTCACTGTGGTGCTGGTTCCCTGTCCAGAAAATTCTATTTCTCCCGCAGTAGCCATGGCTGTTCGCAAAGGCACCAGGCTGTAATCATTGACATCTCCGTAGAAGTTGGGATCGTCCCTCATGTAAAGGTACCATTGGCTATATAACCGACGCTGCAAGGATTCTATGTCTAGCTGAGCCTGATTATATTGCTCTTGGATGATGTTCAGTTCATTCAGTGATTGGGCTAAATCATCTGGTAAGGTTAAGTCATTCTGTGAAGAAGTATCCGTAGTGTCTGACTCATTCTTGGAAACCTGGGGCATAATTGACCACAGATAGCCATTTTTCTCCGTACCAAACCCCACTTCATGTCTTCCTGCTCGGAATTTGGCATACATATCGAGCTTGTTAAACTCTAACCTTTCTAATATTTGCAGGGCTTCTAACTGTTCTTCAACGATTTTGCCAATGGTATTGTTAGAGTTGCCACCAATAGTCTGATCCTTATTGGGATAGGAATTTGCTAAGTAAGCAGCCAGGGCTTCGGCGGGAGAATCTCCCACGGCTAGGTTAGGTTGGGATAAATCTGCGGAACCACCATTCCCACTGAAGGTAATGCGAGAATGATAGATAGTCTGGGGTGGTATGGCTGCTCCTGACTCAATCGTCCAACTAAATTCTTCTTGTAGAAGTGCCAGTAATTCTTCGGAGTCAGTAACCCCACTATTTTCTTCTAAAAACTTTTGGATACAATCCTGTCCACCATCGCTGTACCAACCCACCACATCATACTGTAAATCTAATCCAGGAGTCTCTGTGGGGTAATCAGGGTCGTGGAAACCAAAAACACTGTAGGAATTAGGATAAAATGCAGCAAAGGTGACTTTAACTGTATCTAATACGGGTACATTGGCATTGGTCCCTACGGCAGTTAAAGCTGCAGCATACTCTTTACTAGCATCATCCGAATCCCATTCTCCCAGTTCCCAACTTTTACCCATATAGCGGTAACGTTGATATTGATAAGTGCTGGCATCATCAGGATCTGTATCCACTACATCCGGTGGGTCAATGAGAATATTAATCGCCTTTGGTGGTGGGCTATTATCCTCTACTGGACGCTCAGGATAGAGATAGTCACTTTCGAGCACCCACTGTTTATCTCCCTTGTCTCCTCCTTGGCGGATAATCAGCCAACGATTGGGAACTTGAGGGAAAGTAGTGAAGGTATTATGGGTTCCAGTAGTGAGGGCATCGGGTATAGACCAATGGAGATGGATACCCGCTTCCAGAGTCAATTGGTGGTTAAATAAGGGGGCGAGAGCCTGTTCACTGAGGTTTGCTTGTCCAGAACCATGGGTTTCCCCTTGATATTTATAGGGTAGTAGGCTGTAGTCTGCCATGGTATCAAGGACTTCCTGGTCGTTTGCCAGACACAGAGCATCAAGATTAATGGGAACAAGTAGAGTGTTGCTCATGGGTAGTTATTTACACACGATTTGCAGTTTACTATTTTTTTGTGACAAAAAAAAATAGGTGTTTTTGCTGGGGGAGTGACATGCAATCTGAAATCCTTACTGGGGAATAATTTCAGCTTATAAGTTAAAAAAAAATAATTTTTTTTTTGACCTTAAATTGAACATAGTTATAAGGGTTTGAGCTTGCCATTAAATGAATCGATGGTGAATTTTGGACTGTATCTTCCATGATATCATTGGCATCAAAGCCTTATATAAATACTCGGACAAAAAGAAACGTTAATGTATAAATTTTTGTAAATAAAAGTCAGAATTATAATTAATCTTTTTTTTAGTTTTGGGTTCAGCCAATTGTGAGATGATAATAAAATTGTTTTGATCATGGGATTAATGTCATCTCTTTCTTTAATAGTCTTTACTCCTAACTCTTTGGAGGAGGTAAGGAGGTAAGGAGACAGGAGGTAAGGAGATAGGAGGTAAGGAGTTAGGAGTTAGGAGTTAGGAGTTAGGAGTTAGGAGTTAGGAGTTAGGAGGGAGGAGGGAGGAGTTATAAGTTATAAGTTATAAGTTATAAGTTATAAGTTATAAGTTATAACTTATAAGTTAAAAATGATTGTACCAGTAGTTAGTCATAAGTCGCAAAAGTGAATTAAAAAATATTCTGTTTTCTAAGTCAATTTTTCTCTATACTGTTTGATGCATAAGTTAAAAATGATTGTACCAGTAGTTAGAAGTCGCCAAATTGAATTAAAAAATATTCTGTCTCCTAACTCCTAACTCCTAACTCCTACCTCCTAACTCCTAACTCCTACCTCCTAACTCCTAACTCCTACCTCCTAACTCCTAACTCCTAACTCCCACCTCCTAACTCCTAACTCCTAACTCCTACCTCCTAACTCCTATCTCCTAACTCCTAACTCCTAACTCCTAACTCCTAACTCCTACCTCCTAACTCCTAACTCCTACCTCCTAACTCCTAACTCCTAACTCCTAACTCCTACCTCCTAACTCCTAACTCCTAACTCCCACCTCCTAACTCCTAACTCCTAACTCCTACCTCCTAACTCCTATCTCCTAACTCCCACCTCCTAACTCCTAACTCCTAACTCCTAACTCCTACCTCCTAACTCCTATCTCCTATCTCCTAATTTTTTAATTGTAAATAATTATGACAATTAAAAAAAAATCGAGATTTTTTTGATTTTCCACTTGACAACAATACTAGCCAATGTTTATAATATAATCATTGGAAAAAGAGCCGCGCTTCTTGCTTGACCCGGCACAAGCGCGGCTCTTTCCCAAACCACAGTTTAGGTAACTCTATAATATGGCAAAAAAACGATTCGTTCATCATCCCATCGATTATCACGAAGCTATGGAGCGTCTTGAACAGCTTGGACAACAGAGGGAGCCAAGGGAGGAAAATATCTATCCCTATCCCATCACGGAACGAGAGCAAATCCTAATCCTACTGTACAGTTACTGCCAATTGGGCATGACACCGCAACGGTTTTACCAGAAGTGGGACCTGACTCGCGAAGATATGGCTTTGATCTGCTCCTGTTCCGTTCAAACCGTTAATGGCTGGTTTTCCACTAGTCGTCGCTGTTATCCTCCCACTGCTGGTCACTTGCGCCATCTAGCGATTATGGATTTTTTGTTGGAGGATTTTGAGACTATTCCGAAGGAGTTATTGGAGCGATTGTGCTTGAAGGAGGAGAGAATGTAGAATGTAGAATGGAGAATTAAGAATGTAGAATGTAGAATGGAGAATTAAGAATTAAGAATGGAGAATGGAGAATGGAGAATTAAGAATTAAGAATGGAGAATTAAGAATGGTGAAGTCAGAAGGCAGAAGGCAGAAGGCCGGGCGTTGCTTAATAATGGAATAATTTTATGAATTTTGTGGAACGGGCATCTTGCTTCTGATATTTTCACCCCAGGCAGGATGCCCACCCCACTCATATTCATTCCTTGATTCAGCAACGCCGAAGTCAGAATTCCCAATTCTAAATTCTAAATTCTACATTCTACATTCTACATTCTACATTCTAAATTCTTCATTCTTAATTCTTAATTCTCAAGATAGAGGCTCGTTAAAATCATCACTGATCCATCCTTGTCCTTCTAGCAAGCCTGAAATCCGAGGAGCCTGAGATTGACTGGGCTCAGATTTAACATACTTGAGAGCCAGAAACTCGACAAAATCAAACACCATGCGTTGTTGCTGTGGTGGTAATGCCTGCAAGCTTCTGAGAAAATCTTTAGGTAAACCTATCGTCTGGTAATTCATCACTATCCTTTCATCAAACACTAATAGCTGCTGACTTGATAGAAGGCGTTGCTGAATAATGGAATGATTTTAAGAGTGAGGTGGAATGGGCATCTTGCGTGGAACTGGCATCTTGGTAGAACTGGCATCTTGCCAGTTTCCTCCTTATTTTCGAGCGGGCAGGATGCCCACTCTACTCATATTCATTCAAAGATTCAGCAATGCTTGGATAGAACTTATCCAATCTTATCTATTCTTAAGCACAATGTCTTGATGCAGCGCAGTCATGGGTAATTGCTATGTTAAAATATCATTCCAATAGCTGGTAAGTGAGGAGTGTAGCTATTGCAACAACTATTACGTATCTCTAGAGTAATTGATAGCTTCAATGAGAGAATCGGTCGCTTAACCTACTGGATTTTGCCACTGATGATCCTGATTGGTGTGTGGAATGTGGTTGGTCGCTACTTGGGACGTTTTATAGGAGAAAATTTGAGTTCTAATGGGTTTATCGAAACTCAATGGTACTTGTTTGACTTAGTATTCCTGTTGGGGGCGGCTTACACTCTCAAGCATAATGGCCATGTGCGAGTGGATGTTTTTTATAAGAGTTTGAAGCCAAAGGCTCAAGCGATCGCTAATTTAATTGGGACATTATTGTTCTTAATTCCCTTCTGCATCATGGTAATTTATTTTTCTTGGGGAGCAATTGTTAATTCCTGGACGATTCAAGAAATGTCCCCAGATCCAGGAGGGTTACCCCGTTATCCAATTAAATCCATGATTATTGTCAGCTTTGGGTTGCTGATTCTTCAAGGAATCTCAGAAGCGATCAAAAACTGGGCAATTTTTGCCGGATATTTGGCACCCCAGGAGGAGGACTAAAACCATGGGTTATGACTGGTTAGGTCCAGCCATGTTTGGCGGTGCCTTGGTATTACTTTCGCTTGGCTACCCGGTGGCTTTCTCCCTAGGTGGGGTGGCAATTTTGTTTGCCATCATAGGAGTGAGTTTGGGTATCTTTGACCCGATTTTCCTGACCGCTATGCCCCAGCGGATTTTCGGTATCATGGCCAACTACACTCTCCTAGCCGTGCCCTACTTTATTTTTATGGGTTCCATGCTAGAAAAATCTGGCATTGCTGAGCAGCTGTTGGAAACCATGGGAATTCTGTTTGGACGGCTGCGAGGGGGATTGGCCTTAGCGGTGGTGATTGTGGGTGCGTTGCTGGCGGCATCTACTGGAGTCGTTGCCGCAACAGTAGTGGCAATGGGACTGATTTCCCTCCCAATTATGTTGCGCTACGGTTATAACAAGGAACTAGCCACTGGGGTAATCGTAGCATCGGGGACATTAGGACAGATTATCCCCCCGAGTGTAGTCCTGGTGGTATTAGCAGATCAGTTAGGAATATCCGTAGGAGACCTGTTTATCGGTTCCGTGATTCCTGGTTTAATGATGGCTGGGGCGTTTGCCATTCATGTGATCATCGTAGCATGGCTCAAACCAGACGCAGCACCAGCCCTACCACTAGAAGTCCGAGATATCAGTGGAAAAGCGTTGGGAAAGCGGGTAATCCAATCAATGATACCGCCATTATTGTTAATTCTATTAGTATTGGGCAGTATATTTTTTGGCATTGCCACTCCAACAGAAGCAGGGGCTGTGGGTTGCCTCGGCGCAATGGTATTGGCTGGTGTGAATGGTCAGTTGAATTTGCCATCCCTGCGACAGAGCTCTGATGCGACGATGCGGATTACCAGCATGGTGATTTTTATATTGCTGGGTTCAACAGCATTTAGTTTAGTGTTTCGTGGCTTGAATGGCGATCGCGTCATGGAAGCGATGCTGTTAAACCTTCCCGGCGGTTACATTGGCTTCCTAGTAGTCAGTATGTTAACTATTTTCCTACTAGGCTTCTTTATAGACTTTTTTGAGATTGCCTTTATTGTAGTACCGCTGTTTGCTCCAGTGGCTCAACAGCTTAACCTTGACTTGGTCTGGTACGGGGTAATTATCGGAGCCAATCTCCAAGCCTCATTTCTGACACCACCCTTTGGCTTTGCTCTGTTTTATTTACGGGGTGTTGCCCCACCAGAGGTGAAAACCATGGAAATTTACCGAGGTGCGATTCCCTTTATTCTGTTGCAACTGCTGGTGCTAGTGTTGATTATTGCCTTTCCTGGTATAGTCAGTTTCTTGCCCTCTTTGAGTACTTGACAAGCTAGGTTAATGGGAGTCGGGAGTGGAACAGGCATCTTGCCTGTTACAATTCCCAGTCGGGAGTCGGGAGTCGGGAGTGGAACAGGCATCTTGCCTGTTACAATTCCCAGTCGGGAGTAGTTGATGTAGGGTGGGCAGTGCAGCAGACAGATAATGAAGCTTGCAAAGTTGGTAGGCACTGCCCACCCTACGATTAATGACTCTGGTGGTAGTCGGTAGTAATATTGACTAATGTAAAGGAAAATTAACTTAATTTAAACCGATACTGTGAAATCCAATCTATCACTGCCCCATCACAACACCTTAAAAGCGTCCCAGTTACCGACTATAGTCACAGATAGCCTCACGGTTTTGTGGGGGGACTGGCTAAAGTTACGGGTGCGAGCCACCCAAGTCGTTGCTAGTGGGCTAATCTCCCCAGTGATCTACATATTGGCATTTGGTCTCGGCCTAGGGAGTACCTTAGATCGGACAATGACTCCCCCAGTTGGTGAATCCTATTTAGAATTTATTCTGCCAGGAATGGTGGCGCTGTCGTCTATGACCATTAGCTTTGCTGGCACTACCTTTTCCATTTGCGGTGATCGGCTATACACCAAAACCTTTGAGGAAACCTTGTTGATGCCAGTCCATCCCTTAGCCTTGCATGTCGGCAAAATGATGGCGGGGATTTTGCGGGGATTAATGACATCTGCTTCAGTTATTTTGGTAGCAGTGCTGTTTACTGGGAAAGTATGGAGTTTTCTCAATCCCTTATTTTTCTTGTTGCTAGTGCTTAATTGTGCTGTGTTTGCCGGTTTAGGGGTGATAGTGGGATTGAATGTCAAATCCTTGGAAATGGTTGGTCTTTTCAACAACTTCTTAATTGTTCCAATGTCCTTCCTAGGTGGGACGTTTTTTGACCCAGGGACCTTACCTACAGTCTTAAAAGTGATTGTCTATCTATTGCCTCTAAGTTATACCAGCACTGGACTCCGGGCTGCTGCTTACTTACCCCTGTCTGAGTTTCCCTGGTATGCGATACCGATTCTGCTGGGGTTTGCGATCGCACTTTCTCTATTTGGTGCTCACCAATTTGCTCACCAGCAAGACTAATTAGGCATACTTACACCCTTACCTAGGTATTAGGCTTTGCTGAATAATGGGATGAGTGTAATGGCAATGTGACCGTAAAGGCTGTACCAACTCCCACTTCACTCTCTACACAAATCTCACCACCGTGGAGGTTAACACATTTTTTGACAATTGCTAATCCTAGTCCGGTACCAGAGATAGTACCAACATTACTACTGCGCTGGAAAGCCTCAAATAACCGTTCTTGGTCTTCTGGGGGGATGCCAATGCCAGAATCTTGGATCCGGAACATCGTACTATCATCACTCATGATCAGATCAAATTGGATATCACCCCCATCCGGTGAATACTTAATCCCATTGGAGAGCAAATTAGACAGAATTTGCCGCAATAGTTTTTCATCTAGATCAGCTTTGCAAAACCAACCCTGATTACTACAGCAGGAAGTTTCCTTTGAATTATCTATACAGTTAAAGTTAATAGTAAACCCAGTCTTAGCTGTTAGTTTAAATTCTTCCACAATTTCCTTACATAAGGCTACCACATCTATAGGTAATGGTTTGAATTCCAATTTTCCTGCCTCAGCTTTACTGAATAGCAGTACATCACTCACTAACTTAGTCAGATGTTGAACCGTCGTTTGAATCCGCTGAAAATAACGTCGCTTTTTTTCGGAAGACCATTTATGACTGTAATGTTCTAATAATTCTGCCGAAGAGAGGATGGTGGCCAGTGGGGTGCGATATTCATGAGAAACGACTGAAACAATCCGAGATTTGAGGTCATTGAGTTCTTTTTCTTTATTCAACGCCTGACGAAGTTCTTCTTCCAAGGACTTCCGATTTGAAATTTCCTCTTGCAGGTACTGATTTTTTTGCCTTAATTCATCGGTTTGTTCTGCAACGCGATGTTCTAATTCTTCATTGAGTCGTTGCAATTGCTCCTCACTTTGTCGAAGCTGCTTCATAGTATTGGCTCGCTCAATAGCGTAGCGAATTGTGCGCATCAGCAATTCACTATCAATTTTGCCCTTGACTAAATAATCTTGTGCTCCTTTTCGTAATGCTTCTAGGGCAGTAACTCTATCATTAAGACCCGTTAACACCACAATGGGTAAATCCGGTACTACCTCGTGGGTTTTTGTTACCGTAATCAATCCCTGTTTATCCGGTAACGATAGGTCTAACAAGACTATATCAAAATGATGTTTACTGAGGGAATCAATAGCATCTTGTAACTTTTCTACCTGCACCAGTGACCACTGAATCTCTTGAGCATCAGTTAAAATGATTTGGAGAAGATCCGCATCAGCTGGGTTATCTTCTACTAGCAGTATTTTCAGGGAATTGGTGTCCATATTTATTGATATAATGGCAGTCTAACAAGGTCTAACCAAAATTCTTCAATCCGCTTCACCATCGACATAAAACTTTCCCAATCTATGGGTTTACAAATGTAGCAGTTAGCTTTTAGTCTGTAAGTATTGATAATATCTTGCTGAGAGTCAGATGTGGTTAATATAATAATTGGGATTGTACTTATCTGGGGGTCTTCCTTGATTTCTTGGAGAACCTCGCGACCATCTTTTTTTGGTAAATTAAGATCCAGAACAATTAAAGCTGGACGTGGGGCTTCCTGATATTTTCCCTGCTTACGGAGAAATGCGATCGCTTTAGCTCCATCATCAACCCAGTGAAACTTACTGGATAGCTTGCTATCACATAATGCCTCTAAAATGAGTTCGGCATCACTCGACGAATCTTCTACCAGCAGAATATCAATTGGTTGAGTATTTGTCATAATGTTCATGATGCCAGTTCCTGAAATTTCTAGATAATGTTTAACTCATGATGATGCTGTGGTATTGAGAAGTAAAATTTTGTGCCTACTCCTAGCTCTGACTCTACCCAAATTTTTCCGCCATGACGCTCTACAATTTTCTTACAAACTGCTAGACCAATGCCTGTGCCGGGATACTCACGGCGGGTATGCAAGCGCTGGAAAATAGTAAAGATGCGCTCAAAGTACTCAGGCTCAATACCAATACCATTATCACGAACTGAAAAGATCCATTCCTTACCCTTCAGTTCCGCTGAAATATGGACTCTGGGTAGCTCTTGGCTGCGAAACTTAATAGCATTACCGATGAGATTTTGCAGAAGTTGACTCAGTTGTATATCATCCCCCATAACTACAGGTAAGGAGTCATGGGTAACTATGACATCGCTCTCGATAATCGCCACATTTAAATTGTCTAAAACCCGATTCAGTACTACCTCGCAGTCAGTAGCTGCTAATTCTTTACCATGGGTTCCCACCCGAGAAAAACTCAGCAGATCCTGGATTAACTGCTGCATGTTAGTAGCGCCATCTACGATGTAATGAATATACTTATCCGCTTGAGCATCCAGGTTACTCTGGTATTTTTTAGCTAAGAGTTGGGTGTAGCTACTAATCGCTCGCAGTGGTTCTTGTAAATCATGGGAAGCCACGTAAGCAAACTGTTCTAACTCACGGTTAGATCGGGATAAATCTTGATTAAGTCGTTTGAGGGCCTCTTGAGCTTCCTTACGCTCTGTAATCACCTCAGTACTCATAATGATACCGCTAATCTTCCCACTAATGTCAACCCAAGGACGGATTTCCCACTTGAGCCACTGTTGTTCACCATTAGCGCGAATAAACAAATCTTCTTCACACTCTGCTGAATAACCCTCTAAGCACCGTTGGTGTATTTTCTTCCAACCCTCAGGAGTTTCTGGAAATACGTCGTAGTAGCTTTTGCCAATGATGTTGTCATCATATATGTTGTACTCTGAGTACCAGTGGCGACTAACAAACTGGTACCTCATCTGCTGATCGAACATGGCAATAGCTGCGGGTACATATTCCAAAAATCGGTTGAGCAGCTCCAGGTTGTTGCCTAATTCGGACTCAACCTGGCGGCGCTCCCTGATTTCAGCTGTTAAGACTTCATTGGCTTCTGCTAGTTGCTTTGTCCGTTCTAATACTCGTTGTTCTAACTCTTCATAGGCTTGGCTGAGGACATCATCCTCTAGCTTGCGCTTCGTGATATCCTCTACCACGGACACCACTCCGATGATGGTGCCATCAGATTCAATTAAGGGAGCATTGTGCCACTGGCAAAATATACTACTGCCATCTTGTGGATGGTAGTTTTCCGTAATGCAGTTGCTACACTGAAAATTCAAACAGTCTTGCAGAACTCGCTGGAACTGCTCTACGGAAGATTGCGGCTTCATCAATTCATGGGCACGATGCCCAAAGGCTTCCATCTTCTTATAGCCAAAAATTTTTTCGGCTACATGGTTCCACTGCATCACTTCACCATCCAGGCTCCACTCAATGAAACCAAGGGGAGTTTGCTCTACCAGGAGGGACAAGGTTTGTTGGGATCTCAGTAGTTCTTCTAGGGTTTGCTTACGTTCAGCAATTTCCTTTTCCAGAGCTGTGTTAGTCGCTTCCAGTGCAGCTCTACTGGAGAATGCTAAGACTTTTGGCATCACTACTACTAGTGCGATAGCGCTAGACAGAGAAAGTATGGCACTAGTGCCTTTGACTAAACCAGAGAGCCAATAATCTGGATGCCAAATTGTCCAGACCTCCAGCAAGTGACTGGTGCCACAGCACAAAACCAAGGCACTCAATAGTAAGAAAATCTTCAGTAATGGCAGATCTTGGTTTTGAGACCAAAAATAGATCAGCAACAGCAGAATAGAGTAATAGGATAGGGCAATTAGCAAGTCCGATCCAGCATGAAGTCCAACTAATTCAGGCTTCCAGACATAGCAATGCTCGTGGGATATATAATGACCAGAGAACATGTATTGTAAGGTTTTGAGCATATGCCGTTGGTCAATTGGGCAACAATTTCCAGCAGCACCGATGGTAACAGCAATGGTCAGATTAACCAGCTTGGTTTCGTACCAAGTAGCAGATCTCCCACTTATCCGTTGGAGTTAATTCCCTTTTGAAGTGGAACTGGGTATCAAGAAGGTAATCACCTCCCACGACACTAAGACACACTTAGTTCTTATATTGTTAACCTTTTGACCACCCACTGTAAATCTGTGAAATTACGGAATTTAAAATTGCCCCACAACAAGTCTTTGCCCAGAGAACTTTAAATCCCAATTTGGGACTTAGGTAGCTCGATTTATCTTTCTATCCAAAGATTGCAGCATCACCTGCCAGCATACCTGGCTGAAATAGAGAGTGATGTTCATAATACCCAATAACCGAGTGGCATCTTCTAGCATGGCTCTGGTTCCTTGTCCTGACAAATGGGACGAGTCTACCAAACCAGATATTACAAATAAAATTGCCGCAATCATCAGCAGTATATATGGTGTAGCTCGAATTATCCTCCAAAAAGCTAATCCATACAGGATGGCACCTATGCCATACATAAAATACACCGGCGCTTTTGAAATCCCTTGATTTACTAGTATTAAATTAATCCTGAAAACATCATCAATTAATAATATTCCAATGCCAATGGCAGAGGAAAAAATAAATCGATTTATTTTTTGATTAGGCTGGATTTTGTTCAGCAATAACCAGCACCATAAACAAATGGTTACTACTACGCACCACATTAATTCAGAGACAGCTGATAACGTGCCGATGTAGGGGCGATTGATAAGAAAAGGATCATCAAAAAGTCCTACGACTATATAACCCCTGTCCTGAATCTTGACATAAATACTTAAAATTAAAAATAGTATAATAATTAAGCTGTTATACCAAAGAATATAATGATCGTGGCGCAGCTGCTTGAGAAGGATTTTCAGCATCGAGGTGAAACAGGTAAATAAGCAATTGTTTGTTGGGCTATATACTTAAGCTAACACAGGAGCTCATGGTAATCGGTCATTGGTGGGTAGTAGTGAGGTAAAATTACTGATTACTAATTACCCATTAAGGTAAATCTAAGATAAAGCCCTGCTTGAAGCTAGTAGCCTTGTTTGATTCTGTTAAATTAGTCTGGGCTTTTGCTTCTAAATCCGCAATTTTTCCTAAAAACTATCTGATTTCAATATCTGGGTGAGGTACCTGGTCCTAGGTTAATTGGAGTAGGGAGTAGGGAGTAGGGAGTAGGGAGTCGGGAGTAGGGAGTAGGGTCGAAAATTATACCTATATCAGCATCTGACCATCTGACCCATCTATTTTTTACGAAAATGAAAATTAAGCAGCTCTACCTCTGTTCCCCTGAAGCTTTGTCTGTTGCAATTCTTAAGGAGGGTGTGATTCCATCTAGCCCTAAGCCATGAAAATGATTTACACTGCTGTGGATGTGATTATAGATTTGAGTGATTGCCTATGCTCTATACTCAAGAGTACATAAGGGAAACTGAAGCAACCCGTGTGCGGGTACTTAGTGAAGCACTACCCTACATCCAAAAGTTTGCTGGTCGCACAGTCGTGGTTAAGTATGGTGGTGCGGCAATGAAAGACAGCAATCTCAAAGAGCAGGTGATCCGGGATATTGTATTCTTAGCTTGTGTAGGTGTACGACCAGTCCTTATCCACGGTGGTGGTCCGGAAATCAATAGCTGGCTGGGGAAATTAGGGATTGAGCCACAATTTAAGAATGGTCTGCGGGTTACCGATGCTGCCACGATGGATGTAGTGGAGATGGTGCTGGTGGGTCGGGTGAATAAAGAGTTGGTCTCTGGGATTAACTACGCCGGTGGTAATGCTGTCGGGCTGTGTGGCAAAGATGGTAACTTATTCGTAGCACGCCCAGAAGGTCAAGAGGGTATTGGCTTTGTTGGGGAAGTGAGCACTGTGGATGTGCGGCTAGTAGAGTCTTTGGTCAATAGTGGCTACATTCCAGTAGTGTCTAGTGTGGCGGCTGATGATACTGGCCAAGCTTACAATATCAACGCTGACACGGTTGCCGGTGCGATCGCAGCTGCTTTAGAAGCAGAAAAGCTGATCTTGCTGACTGATACCCCTGGGGTTTTGAAGGATCCTAAAGACCCATCTAGCCTGATTGCTCACCTAGATATTCAACAATCACGGGAGTTGATTGACAGTGGGGTAGTGTCTGGTGGGATGATTCCTAAGGTAAACTGCTGTGTGCGATCGCTTGCCCAAGGGGTACGTGCGGCTCATATTATTGATGGTCGCATTCCCCATGCCCTGCTCCTGGAAATCTTCACCGATGAAGGAATCGGTTCGATGATCGTGGCATCAGAATTTACTAACTAAGGACACAGGGAAAATGGCAACTAGGAAATTGTTAATTGAAAATGTCAATTAATAATTAATGATAGCGTTTCTCGTAGCTATGAGGTACACATTATTTTTTACCTCTTCCCTCTTCTCTCTTACCTGTTCCCTGCTCCGAAGTCCCTGCTCCCTAAAAACCCGAAATTTGTACCTCACAAGTCGTAGAATTGCTATATTAACAAATGACTAATGGCTAATGAAAAATTTTCCCTTGAGTACCAGTCAGGAAAAGCCGCATTTGAACGAGGAGAATATCGTGCTTCTATAGAGCATTTGACCACAGCCAGAAATCTGGTAAATCTATCCTCTGGGCTCGGGGGAGAGGTGCAAATGTGGTTGGTGATGGCTTATGAGGCAGCTGGGCAAAAAGCGGAAGCGATCGCACTTTGCCAACAGTTGACTAGCCATCCTGACCTAGACACCTCCAAACAAGGTAAAGATTTACTCTATATTCTGCAAGCTCCTCAGCTTACTAGACCAGCAGAATGGATGACCAACATTCCTGACTTAGGTGCGATCGCAGAAAGTGACGACCGGGAGAGTTATGTGTATAGGTCTTTTAGCGATCGCAAGCAGCCTAGCCTAGGCTTGGTACCAGAACCCCTAGATCCTGCTGAGATTAACACTAAGGATAATCAATTCGTCTGGCTAGCTGTTGGTTTGGTGAGTTTAACCCTGGGTGGATTGATTTGGTTTGGGCTTTGATATCACTAGCAGAGACTGTTTCTTGAACTTTGCTTAAATCCAAGGGTTGGGTGGGTCGCACCGCGTCGCAAAAAGCGCGGGGTCGCACCGCTCCCGACTCCCTCAAACCCACTTCTAGTAAGCCCCTCACCGAATTAAAAACTGCTAGAGTCAGTTAATTAACTATCTGGGGCGGTTTTTTTATCTGTCACTTTGCTAGAAAAAATACCTTTCTTGCTGATACTTTTCCAATACATTACTATACCTGTAACTAACATAAAAATTAATCCTAAACCATTTAAAAGTACATAAATCGGCCTCAGTTGATCACCAAGATATTCTCCTTCGTGAATCGCCATTAAAAAGTGGGTTTGATCTTTAGAAAGCCCAAACCAGGCTCTCCCTAATCTATAGGCTATCCCGGTGATTGCTGTGATCATGAAAGGCAGTACGATGATTGGAGCTAAGGTACTATGCAGTTTACGTAAAGTAGGCTTATTCATAGGATTTGGCCTGGTTTATGAGATTCTATAACATGATTACAACATGCTATTGTATTGGTTTTAGGTTATATATGTAACAAATCGACCTATTGTTTCATAAATCCCTAAGGACACTCAGGAAAAAAGGAGAAGGGTTGGTGAAGTTAAATTTTGTGAGTTTAAGGCAGTTGGTTAGTGGAACTCTGAGGCATTTACGGGTTCTGGGGGTGATTGTGCTGGCATCAGTGCTACTGTCTGGTTGTGTCAACTATGATCTTGGGGTCAGGTTTGACGGTGAACACCATGGCAAGATTGTCCAGCAGATCAAGCTTGGAGAACAGCTGACAAAGTTGAGCGATGCTGAGGCGACGGAATGGCTCAGAAGTCTCGAAAGTCGGGCAAAGCAGCTTCAGGGCAAAACTCAGCGCCTCTCAGACCGAGAAATTGCGATCGCAATTCCCTTTAACAACGGTAAGGAATTAGTATCCAAGTTTGAGCAGTTTTTTAACCCAGTTGGTCACCCAGAAGATGCCCCATTAGCAGCAGAGAGTGATATTAACCCAAGTTTTAACTCTAATTTACGCCTAGATCAAAACAACTTTCTTGTGGTGCAACGAAATCACTTAAGCTATGACCTGGATTTGCGTAGCCTAGGGGTAATCAACTCTGATAACGGCAAGATTGTGGTTACTGCTGCTTCACTATTCGATTTGCAGTTTAGCCTAGAGACCCCTTGGGGAGCAAACAGTATTGAGAAATCCCCCAATGCCATTCGTCCCACGATTTACGATGATGGAAATCAGCTAGTTTGGACACTGCAACCTGGTCAAATCAACCATATCGAAGTGGCATTTTGGCTACCCAGCTTCCTAGGTATTGGTATGATTATTATCATACTGGTGGTATTAGGTGGTTTCTACTTAAAATACAAGTCTTTCCCCTGGGAAAGAACTGAAACTAATCAACCAGCAATACCATCAAAGGTGATGTAGTTTAGACCAGTTAAAGTTAGACCAGTTATAGAAACCAGTAATAGCTATTGGTTTCTATAACTACTAAGTTAATCAACATTTAACCTTCCCGTTTAAGTGTTGTTAACTTTCTATAGCAATTCTATAACTGGTGAGGTACAAATATCTAGGTTTTAGGGAGCAGGGACTGAGGCCGTGGGCCACGCGGGGCGCGTTCGGAGCAGGGAGCAGGGATTAGGAACCCACCCCTAACCCCTCCCAGGAGGGCAAGGCAAGAGTCAAGAGTGAAACAATCTTGTGTACCTCATGAGTCCTAGAAACGCTATATCAGCTTAGTATTATTACCTGGGTAACGGCTTTGACTGGATTGGTAGCAACAGGAGAAACGACAACAGTGGTTGGGGCCGTCGCTGGACTAGTGGGTGGATTGATGAGTGGAGTAGCAATCGGTATTGTGGTAGAAAAGTTTATGGATAGGGGATTGACCATAGAGTTAAGTCGGGAATCGGGAATCGGGAATCGGGAATCGGGAATCGGGAATCGGGAATCGGGATTCGGGATTCGGGATTCGGGATTCGGTAACTTAAAACCTTAAACCTTAAACCTTAAACTATACTCAACCAAGGCAAAAGGCAAAAGGCAAAAGGCAAAAGGCAAAAGGCAACAGGAAGCAGCCAACCTTAAACCTTCAACCTTAAACCTTCAACCTTGAACCTTCAACCTTGAACCTTAAACTTAAAAATACATCAAACTGCTTGTGGTTGCATTTGTGGCTGGAACTGGAACAGGGAGTATACCACATTGCGGCGGATATCGATCATCATTTCCAAGAACATCTCATAGCCTTCCTGCTTATACTCAATCAGGGGGTCTTTTTGGCCATAACCTCGTAATCCCACTGACTCCCTTAGGGCATCCATGGATTGTAAATGCTCTCGCCAGAGGTTATCGATTTGATTCAAGATAAAGAATCGCTCAGCTTGCCGCATTAGTCCTGGCTGGATTTGATCGACTTGAGCTTCCTTGATATCATAGGCTTTGCGGACTTCTTCATGGAGGAAGGTTTTGATTTCCCCGACAGTCATATCTTCTAGATGCTGTGGTTCTAGATCTTGCAGTAAGTAGACAAATTCTTTGACCTTTCCTACCAAGCTCTGTAAATCCCACTCTTCTGGTGGTAACTCTGGGTTAACGTAGGCATCTACAATATCACTCATGGTCTTTTCGGCATACTGGATGACTTGTTCTTTGAGGTCTAGTCCTTCCAGCACTCGCCGTCTTTCCGCGTAAATTGCCCGCCGTTGGTTGTTCATTACCTCGTCATACTCAAATACCTGCTTCCGGGTATCGTAGTAGAAGGTTTCCACTTTCTTCTGGGCATTTTCTAAGGAGCTGGTGAGCATCCCGGATTCGATGGGCATATCTTCCTCAACCCGGAACATATCCATCATCCTTGCTACGCGATCGCCTCCGAAGATTCGCAGAAGATTGTCTTCCAAACTGAGGAAAAATCGGGTAGAACCGGGGTCCCCTTGCCGTCCCGCTCGTCCTCTGAGCTGGTTATCAATACGGCGGGATTCATGACGTTCAGTACCAACAACGTGCAGGCCACCTTTTTCTACCACTTCATCATGTTCTCGGGTGGTGAATGCGTCATATTCCCCTTGAATTGCTTTATAGACTTCCCGCAGCTTTTGAATCACTGGGTCATTGGTGGGAGCATTTTCTGAAGCGATCGCTAATTTCTCTTCTGCTTCTAATTCCGGTAAACTCTGCTGTCCATACTGTTCAACTGCAAAAGTTACTGCCTCTTTTAGGATTTGTTCCGTTTCCCGGGACAATTTGGTAGGGAAAATCTGAGGGCTAACCTTCCAGCTTTTCGGTTTCTTTCCTGGAGCAAACCCAACAGCGTCCGATTTAGGCTTGGCAGTAGTTACCGCTATGGGGGAAAAGGCTTCGTCTTCCTCGGGCTGCACTATTTTGGGCATAAAATATTCCCGTAGCTTCAGCCGTGCCATGAAGTCAGCATTACCTCCCAAAATAATATCTGTTCCTCGCCCGGCCATGTTGGTGGAAATAGTCAAGGCTCCTTTCCGTCCTGCCTGAGCCACAATTTCTGATTCCCGCTCCACATTTTCGGGTTTAGCATTGAGCAGGTTATGGGGTACTCCCTTTTCGGCTAACAGACCGGACAACAACTCGGATTTTTCTACACTCGTGGTTCCCACTAGCACCGGACGTCCTTGTTCATGGAGTTCAGCACATTCTTCTGCTACTGCCCTCCACTTAGCTGGCTCGGTCTTGTAAACCACATCAGAGACGTCTCGACGTTTAGAGGGTTTGTTAGTGGGAATAATGGTAACTTGCAAGTTGTAGATTTTTTCAAATTCCGCTTCTTCTGTTTTCGCGGTACCTGTCATACCGGCGAGTTTGGGATAGAGCAAGAAGAAATTCTGATAGGTAATGGTTGCCAGGGTTTGGGTTTCATTTTGAATGTCTACCCGTTCCTTGGCTTCTATGGCTTGGTGTAGACCATCACTCCACCGGCGTCCTGCCAACACTCGGCCAGTGAACTCGTCTACAATCACTACTTCCCCATTCCGCACAATATAGTTCACATCTTTCTGAAAGAGTTCCTTAGCCTTGAGGGCATTGGAAATATAATGAGCCCAAGGGTCTTTGGGGTCGTACAAATCTTTAACCCCTAGAAGTTGCTCCGCTCGGATAAAGCCTTCATCGGTCATCAAGATGTTACGGGCTTTTTCATCAACTTCGTAGTGTCCTAGTTGTTCACCATTGTCTGGATCTTCTGGATAGAGCATGCGGGCAATGTCTGCTGCCTTAATGTACTTCTCAGTCGGTCGCTCCACTTGCCCAGAAATAATCAGTGGGGTTCGGGCCTCATCAATCAGTACTGAGTCTACTTCGTCAATGATGCAATAATTAAATGGACGTTGCACCACATCTGACATTGCTGTGGCCATGTTGTCCCGGAGATAGTCAAAGCCTAATTCACTGTTGGTGCTATAGGTAATATCACAGGCATAGTTCTTTTGCCGCTCGACCGGGGACATTCCCGATTGAATCAGCCCGACACTCAGACCTAGGAAGCGATGAACTTGTCCCATCCATTCCGCGTCCCGACGGGCTAAGTAGTCGTTAACGGTTACAATGTGAACCCCTTTACTATCGATGGCATTGAGGTAAGCTGGTAGAGTAGCCACCAGGGTTTTTCCTTCACCAGTTTTCATCTCTGCGATTTGCCCTTTGTGCAGGACAATGCCACCCATGACTTGGACATCATAGTGACGCATTCCCAGAACTCGCTTTCCTGCTTCCCGCACTACAGCAAAGGCTTCTGGCAGAATTTGATCAAGAATTTCATCACGCTCTTGACTAGTGTTGGCTTTCTCCAGCTGCTGTTTGAACTCTGCGGTTTTGCCTCTGAGTTGTTCATCCGATAGGTGCTGGATGTCTTCTTCGAGGAGGTTAACTTCTACAACATCAGGTTGGTACCGTTTGAGTTTACGTGCGTTGGGATCACCAATTAGTCTCTTAAGCATAGCAGGAGAGGGAGATGTATAGTTGTGGGATGTATAGTTGTGCGTTTAGGGACACTTTTATAGATATCCTACCAAACTCCTGTGTCAAAAGATGGGGGAAGATCGGGTAATGGGCAAGGGTGAAGATATTTGTCAATAAAAATGAAAGTGTGGGAAGGGTGGGGAGGGTGGGAGGTGTGGGGAGATGGGGAGATGGGGAGATGGGGAGATTTTTATTAAGGTTAATTAGTCTGACTCTAATAGATAATTGAATACTGATCCAACTATACCTTATTCTCTGGCTTGATTGTCTGACTTGGGATACCGATTCTCTCATCATTCCATCATCTCATTATCCCATCATCTCATCATCGCTTTTCCCTTCCTCCGATCGAGCCACTCTTCCAAGGAGAAATTAAAACAATTAATCGCCGGAATAGGTAAGTAATCATTCTTTTTGAAAGGTATGGTGTCAGGGATTTTAATCCTTCTCGCTGGACTTTTCTGAGGTAAAAGACAATTCCTCTTAAAAAATCCTGCCAGCGTCTGCCCCAGTATTCTTTCTGAATTCCCCCTGGATCAAGACGTATATTGTATGGATTGTAATTATATATATTTAATGAATTGAGTTGAGTTAGACCTTCTTGCTCTGCAAACTGTTCATAAGTGATGCCATTGTGCCGAAACTCGGGATTAGTATCGGGATAAATCCATTCCGATACCATCCAATCTTGACTAGCAAACAAGAATTCTGCACAGTTTTTCGTTACCTGAGCATATTTCAATCTAATCCCAATGGGAATTTCAGCCCAAGGACCATGTTGCCATACGAAATCTGGGTCAAAAAATGCTTTAAATGCCAGGTCTTTGCCATTAATTCTCAGGCGAGCTACCCGACCAACCATGCCAGCTCCAGCTATTTCTACCTCAACCTTCATTCCCCCTGTAGATAGCATTTCAGGATGAATTGGAGCTGGTTGTGTAGGCAAATCCTGGGAGGGCAAATCCTGGGAAAGCATGGCCTTGGCATACAACCCTTTGGAGTTGACCTCTAATTTTTTCCTAGAAGGCTTCGCCTCTACAACAGATTTTGGAGTGTGCTGACATACTCTGGTTTTTTTTACTAAAACAACTGTCTTGTTTACCCTACCTAATCTAAGCCGCACTCTTTTTAGGTAGAGTGTGACGCGGTGTCCTTCTGAGGAGGTACTACTGACATACTTGGCTAATTTATCTAAAAATTGTCTTAACTCTTTGATGGTAATCCCGTTAGTTACATCCAGTAGCTCGGAAGGTGGTGGATAAAAGTATAGCTTTTTTTGACCAGTTGATTTGATCACCTGTTGGCAGAGAGCATGAAATTTCCTGGGAGACATCAGTTTTTGCTGAGCCTGACGTATAATTGGTGCGACGAGTGATTCCTCCCAGTGCTGGTAATCTGCCATAGTTTTATCCTTTTTCTGCCAAATTTATTATTATCTACTGTTTTAACCATCTTTGAGCTCTAAACTTCACACTTCTTAACTGTTTGAGTGAGGGGTGAGGGTTAGGGCGTGTTTTCTTGCCTCGGAGATCCCCCATTATCCCCCTTAAAAAAGGGGGACTTTGAGTATGGCTCCCCCCTTTTTTAAGGGCAGGGCTGTTTCATTCTCGCAAAAAATAGATGGGGAGATGGGGAGATGGGGAGATGGGGAGAATTTTGGACTAATACTCGGGATTTTGGGCAAATTTATCGTTCCCTTACACCAAGGCCGTTAAC
>NZ_JAAHHZ010000490.1:0-3608 GCF_010672005.1 Moorena sp. SIO4A5
AAAAGGAGATACTTTAATGATGACCTATTCTGAACGCCTTCATCCGTGGGTGGTCATTCGGCTGTTACCACAAGCGATGCAGCGCGGTCTTGGGGGTTTCCCCCATGAGCGACTGCATCAAGACATGCAGCGAGTTGTTGTTGCTCGCTTTCGCAATCGATCGGATGCAGAGGGACATTTATGGGCCCTGAAACGATTGATGCCGGATGCGGAATTTATAATTGTTTTTGATGTTGGTAATCGGATCGATGAAGAATCGTAAGGGGTAAATCTCATATAGCAGTTTGCGACTTAAATCAGCATTGGATTTCATGATCGATTTGAAAATGCTATAGCCATCAATCCTTCATCAAATTCTCAGATATCACTCACCTTGGTTTCATCTTATCCCCTCACCCTAAGGTTAGGGATTCCAGCCACAGCCCCTGATGCTGGGGTTGGGCAGTTGCGTAGGGTGCCAGGTGCGTAGGGTGCGTAGTGGCATGGCACACCTAAAAACGTAGGTTGGGTTGAGCGGTAGGGAAACCCAACAAAGCTTTACTGGTGTTGGGTTTCATTCTTCAACCCAACCTACGCTTATTGCACCATTTTAGATGTGCCACGCCAGTAGGGTGCGTTAGGGACGTCCCGTAACGCACCACCCACGGAAAGCCTCTGATTTTCAGCCTCTGAGCGCCTGGGACAGCCCGTCCCGTAACGCACCACCCACGGGCTCACACTCATTTTCTGCTTCGTCCTCAGCCTTGGGACAGCCCGTCCGAAAATTGTAACAGGCAAGATGCCCGTTCCACCCATTGGGTCAAACAGCAAAAATGAGATACACCCTTAGGTTAGCAATGACATCTAGGCAGGGAAAGCACGATTATGAATAAATTACTTAAAATAGCCCTCAGCACTACTTCCTTAGTGGGGCTGTGTTTGATGGCACTAGTCGTACAAGCCGGGAGCTGGGATAATTTCAAACTCCGTTACTTCCATCTCACTGCCTATCTCCACAACCAAGACCAGGAAATCACTGACCTCCAAAAACAAAATCTTAATCCAGCAAAATCCACTCGCATTAACTTAACTGAACTCCTCAATGGTGGTCCCCCAAAAGACGGTATTCCTAGTATCGATAATCCCAAGTTTGATACCGCTCAAACCACACCATTTTCTAAAACAGAAACTGTGATTGGTGTGGTAATTAATGGAGAAGCCAAAGCCTATCCTTTCGGGGTCATGAACTGGCATGAATTGGTGAATGACACAGTAGGTGGAGTTAATGTTAGTGTATCCTATTGTCCCCTTTGTGATACTATAGTCGCTTTTAATCGCAGCAATACAACCTACGGTGTTACAGGCAAACTTTATCAAAGTTGCCTAGTGATGTATGACCGTGCCGATGATACCCTTTACTCTCAACCTTGGGGGATGGGTATTATTGGTGCTAAAGTCAATCGTAATCTTAAAACAATTCCCGCTATCAAAACTACTCTTGGCGCTTGGTTAAGCAAGTATCCCAATAGTAAAATTCTATCCACTGACACAGGTTATAACCGGGCTTACTTCAACTATCCCTATGGTAGTTACTATACCGATAAGCGAATTATTTTCCCAGTCAGAAATCAACAACGACTTACCCTCCATCCTAAAGCTATTGTTAGCTATGTGTGGGAAGCGGATCAACAAACCCCTAAAAACCAATTTTCTGGGGCTAGCTATCAATTTGTCCATGATCAATTAAAAAAAGTGGGCGAAAAAGTTGTAGAATTCAATGGTCGTCCAATTAGAGCACGTTGGGATAGCCAACTTCAAACTGTATTAGTAGAAGAATTCGATGGCACTCCCATCCCCAGTTCTACTGCTTTTGCCTTTGTGTATGCAGCTTACTTTGGCAAATAATCTTACAAACCAGAGAATTCCCCCAATTTAAAACTGCATTGCTACCAAAAATCCCGATGATATATATATTTAATTAACTATTGCTAGCATGCCTATTGCTAGCATGCCTATTGCCTCTTGCCTCTTGCTAGCATGCCTCTTGCTAGCATGCCTCTTGCTAGCATGCCTCTTGCCTATTGCTAGCATGCCTATTGCCTCTTGCCTCTTGCTAGCATGCCTCTTGCCTCTTGCCTCTTGCCTCTTGCCTCTTGCCTTTCCTTTACCAATTCTGTTCACAACTAAAATATAAATGCTGGATAACTCATGACTAATAACCACAATATCTTAGTAATTATCCCTGTTCTCAATGAAGAAACCACTATCACTGGGGTAATTAAGTCTCTTCAATCCTATAATTTGAACAATATTCGGGTAGTCGATAATGGCAGCACTGACAACAGTATTATTAAAGCAAAAGAAGCCGGTGCAGAGGTAATCTGTGAGCCTATTCCTGGTTACGGTCGAGCCTGTTGGCGGGGATTGCAGCAACTAGACCGAGATATTAATTGGATATTATTCTGTGATGGCGATGGAAGTGATGACTTAAGTTACTTACCCCAGTTTCTAGCTGCTAGGAATAAGTATGACCTAATTTTAGGTAACCGCCGCGCCACAGTAAATGGACGTAAGGCGATGACCCCAGTGCAAAATTTTGGCAACTGGCTAGCTACCTTCCTGATCGGTTGGGGTTGGGGACACTCCTATCAGGATTTAGGACCATTGCGCCTAATTCGTCGTTCAGCTTTAGATGAAATCCAAATGCAAGATAGAGGATTTGGCTGGACAGTAGAAATGCAAGCCCGTGCGATTGAATGTGGTTTGCGAGTCTGTGAAATTCCTGTTGGTTACCGTCGCCGACAAGGGGGACGCTCGAAAATATCTGGTACCCTTTCTGGTAGTGTCCAAGCAGGAACAATAATTTTGATGACTTTAGGTCGTCTATATCTACGTCGCCTTAAGCTTACCCAGGCAGATGGCACAATCGCTAGAAGTGTTGAAGAGAAAATAGGGAAGAGTGTGGGAAGTGTGGGGAGTATGGGGAGTGTGGGAAGTGTGGGGAGTCTGGGAGGTGTGGGGAGAGGGAATGATTAATATTATCTTGACATGATGAGTTGGAAAAAAGTATTACATTTTTTTTCATTACAAAAAATCCTTATACTGAGCTATTGACCCAGTACAAAAAAACTTAATATCGGAAGTTATACAACTAAATTTGAGTACTAAAATAGTCAAATATTATTAGTTTTAATCTTCCCTGTTATAGCGCTACGCGCCAGGCAATAGGCAATAGGCATGAAGCGCAATAGTGAAGAAAAAAGCTTACTAATCAAGGGATTGAGCGATTTTAATTTTTCTTCACTTGTCAAACACCATAGTGCGTAGTGCTATACCTGTTCCGAAGTTCCCTAGCTTTACAGATAAATAAATTTGAAACTTAGTGCAAGATTTGAGTTATATACTTTATGATATCTTGCCTATTGCCTATTGCTAGCATGCCTATTGCTAGCATGCCTATTGCTAGCATGCCTATTGCCTAAGGAAGTATGTTCAGAACTCCAATGAAAACGCTATATATATGGCTTAGTTCTCTACTCCTGTTGTTAGGTTGTATCTTGATTGTGCCTCATGGGGATTTCCGAGAGGTGGGAGCTGTGCCTCGATTTTGGTTAGGTATCAGTGTAATC
>NZ_JAAHHZ010000491.1:0-3607 GCF_010672005.1 Moorena sp. SIO4A5
TCCCGATTCCCGATTCCCAATTCCCGATTCCCGATTCCCGATTCCCGATTCCCGATTCCCGATTCCCGATTCCCGATTCCCGATTCCCGATTCCCGATTCCCGATTCCCGATTCCCGATTCCCGATTCCCGATTCCCGACTCCCTAACGAAACAATGAACCAACAACGACAAAAACCCCACTACTCCATGTGTCAGGGATTCCGTATTCCCATGGGATTTCCGGTAACCTGTTTTGAATCTGGACTCAGTTACAATGCTCAACCGGAGGATAACTTTATTGTTACTTATCCCAAATGTGGCACAACTTGGGTTCAACATATTGTCTGGATGCTCAACCATGATGGCGAACCCCTACCTGTGGGCAAAGACATCAATTTAGAAGTACCTCATCTCGAAGAAGTGGGTGCTGATTTTGTAGCAGCCATGGCATCCCCAAGGTTTATTAAAACTCATATTTCTTACTCATTCACCCCTTATTGTGCTGATGCCAAGTATATCTATATTGCTCGCAATCCCTTTGATTGTGTTGTTTCTTTTTATTACCATACTAAAGGGTTTGTGAAGCACTATAATTTTGCAGAAGGAACCTTTAATGATTTTTTTGAATGCTTTATTGAAGGGGAAGTTGATTGGGGCGATTATTTCGAGCATTTACTGTCTTGGTATGACCATCGCCAGGATGACAATGTTTTGTTTATCACTTACGAAGCTATGAAAGCTGATACTCCCAACTATATTCGAGAAATTGCTAAGTTTTTAGGGAGTTCATACCTAGACAAACTCAATAATGCTGAAATTTTCAATAGCATTCTTAAACACACCAGTTTTACCAGCATGAGCCAAGACCAAAGTCGGTGGTCGAGTCAGCGACCTAAAGAAATGACACCGTTTATCCGCAAAGGAGAAATCGGAGATTGGAAGAATCATTTTTCTGACGATCAAATAGCCCGTTTATATGATAAATTTATAAAGAAGACTGCTGGAACAGATATAGCAATGTTGTGGGCTGATTTGATTCCCAGTAAGCATTCAGCCGTCAGCAGTCAGCCGTCAGCCGTAGCCCATAAGCTGACAGCTGATAGCTGACAGCTGATAGCTGAATAATTACCTGTTCCCTATTCCCTGTTCCCTATTCCCTGTTCCCTACTCCCTACTCCCTACTCCCTACTCCCTAAAACCCAACAATTTTTACCTCAACCAATTGAAAACTGCTACACATGGACACCTACGAATATCAAGTCGGTGGTAGTTTAAAATTAGATGCCCCTAGTTATGTAGAGCGTCGAGCTGATGCTGAACTTTATAACGCTTTAATTAGGGGTGAGTTTTGTTATGTGTTCAACTCCCGACAGATGGGTAAGTCTAGCTTGCGCTTACGCATCAAGTATCGACTGCAACAGGCTGGTTTTAGCTGCGCTTCTATTGATATGACTCGAATTGGTAGTGAAACTATTACTCCCCTGACAAACAATAGCGCTATTGTTTAGGGAGTGGCTATTAGCCCAGAAGGTAAAACCATTGCGTCAGCGTCAGGGGACAAAACCGTTAAGCTTTGGCGCTATAATGGGGCATTACTAAGGACGTTTCAGGGGCATAATGACCGCGTTTACAACGTTGCCATCAGCCCAGATGGTCAAACCATTGCGTCCGCGTCAGGGGATAAAACCGTTAAACTCTGGCATGCTGATGGCACTTTACTCAATACTCTTCAGGGCCATAGCGATCGCGTTTACAACGTTGCCATCAGCCCAGATGGTAAAACCATTGCGTCCGCGAGTTGGGACGGAACCGTTAACCAGTGGAGTTGGGAAGGCACATTACTCACTACCCTACGAGGGCATCAAGATTTAGTGTACGGTGTGGCCATCAGCCCAGACGGAAAAACTATTGCATCGGCGAGTTGGGATGGAACGGTTAGGCTCTGGAAACCCGATGGCATCATCCTCACCAGGCTCAGGGGGCATAGTGATTTAGTTTGGGGAGTTGCCATTAGCCCAGACGGAAAAACCATTGCATCGGCGAGTTGGGATCAGACCGTGAAACTGTGGAATACAGACGGTAGCCTACAAAGAACCCTGAATGGCCATAGCGCTAGAGTTTCAGGAATAGCGATTAGCCCCGATGGTAAGATGATTGCTTCCGCTAGTGCCGATAACACTATCAAGCTCTGGCACAGAAACGGTAGCTTGCTAAAAACCTTAACAAACCATAGCAGCGCTGTTTTAGCAGTAGTCTTCAGCTCCGACGGTGAGATGATGGCTTCCGCTAGTGCCGATAAAACCATTAAGCTCTGGAAACGGGACGGTACCTTAATTAATACCCTTAACGGCCATAGCGATCGCATTGATGGAGTAGCCTTCAGCAAAGATGGGACTCTAATTGCTTCCGCCAGTTGGGATAAAACTGTCAAGCTTTGGACGCCAGACGGAACCTTGATTACTACCCTCAAGGGACACCATGACCGGGTTTACAGCGTTGCCATCAGTCCCGACGGTGAAACCATTGCGTCCGCGAGTTGGGACAAAACCATTAAACTCTGGAAGCGCGATGGAACCTTGATTACTACCCTCAACGGTCATCAAGCAGGAGTATTAGGAGTAGTGTTTAGCCCTGACGGTAACAGAATTGCTAGCGCTAGTTATGACAAAACCGTCAAACTCTGGAAGCAGGATGGAACCCTTTTAACTACCCTGAAAGGACATAGCGATGGCGTCTTAGCCGTAGTTTTCAGCCCCGATGGTGAGATGATCGCCTCCGCCAGTGGAGACAACACTGTTATTATATGGAATTTAGATCAAGTCCTGGATTTAGACCAGTTACTAATCTATGGTTGCAATTGGATACAAGATTATTTGAACACCAACTCGGAGGTTAATGATGTTTGTCACCCTTAACTTAGAAAATGTAGATTTCACCGATCAGCAATTTTATCATCTTTGTAAAATAAATCCAGAGTTACAGTTAGAGCGCACTGCTAAGGGAGAATTAATTATCATGCCACCAGTAGGAGGAATTAGTGGAAATCAAGAAGCAGATTTGATTACTGAACTAACGATTTGGAACCGTCAAACTAACATGGGAAAAGTTTTCAGTTCCTCCACCATGTTTAAACTCCCTAACGGCGGAGATAGATCCCCCGATGCAGCTTGGGTAAAGTTAGACCGTTGGCAAGCCCTCACACCAGAACAACAGCAAAAGTTTCCCCCGATTTGCCCTGATTTTGTGATTGAATTGCGTTCACGGACAGATACACTTAAGTCTCTACAAGACAAGATGAAAGAATACCTCAACAGTGGCTTACAACTAGGTTGGTTAATTAACCCTCAGAATCAGCAAGTAGAAATATACCGTCCCAATCAACCAGTAGAAATAGTCGGATTTCCAGTTAGTTTATCTGGAGAAGAGGTACTACCTGGATTTGTTTTGACAGTACCTATTTGAAGAAGAGAGTGTGGGGAGTGGGGGGAGATGGGGAGTGGGGGGAGATGGGGAGATGGGGAGATGGGGAGATGGGGAGATGGGGAGATGGGGAGATGGGGAGATGGGGAGATGGGGAGATGGGGAGATGGGGAGATGGGGAGATGGGGAGATGGGGAGATGGGGAGA
>NZ_JAAHHZ010000492.1:0-3603 GCF_010672005.1 Moorena sp. SIO4A5
ATAAGATACCCCAGGGTCAAAAAGTAGTGGCGTGGCAAGCTTAATTTGATGCATTAGAAACAGAGGGGGGAGTGTGGGGAGTGTGGGGCGGGGGCGCGGGGAGTGTGGGGCGGGGGCGCGGGGAGTGTGGGAATATGGGGAGCAAAAATCTATTGCACTATTTTAAGCTGGCCACGCCAGTAGTGGACTGGCACAGCTAATTTGGTGCATTAGAATCTGCCATCTCTTCCTCTTCAAACACTGGATAAAGGTGTTTAAGTTTGACTCTGGCATCCGGGGTTGAAAAATGCCAAATTACTTTACTGGCTGTTTTGTTGCGCTCTTGTTGCCAAGCTTCGTTCCTCTCTTTGCAATTTTTCTTCGACTAGAATCCTGCGGGCTAAACATTGTTTAGTTAAAATGCTCAGTTCAATCTCTGCGACATTCAACCAACTGCCATTACTTCGAGTATGATAAATTTCGAGCCGTCTAGCTTTGGCGTTGGGCTTCATCAGCAGGAAAAGCTTCATACAGAGAGGCAATCCGCATGAGTATTAAGATTATCACAGATTAACTTAACTTTACGAGCATCAGGATAGTCCACATCCAGTAATTGGCGAATTTCTTCAGCCCAATCACTCGCGAGCTCGGTGCTCTCGGTTGCTAACCCGCCGCCATCCAGCATGATTTGTCAAAAAACCTAAACAGGGCTTGTGTTCCTTCACGAGTGTAGTGATAATCTTCTTTGGCATCTTGAGAATTGTTGCATTTTTATCGGTTCGTAGACATGATCTTGGAGTTGTACTGATGCTTCATCCATACAAATCAAAGGCTCATCGGTCGAATGTAAGCAACAGTAAAGGTCTAAAACTACCTCCATCTGGGCGACAAATCTCGCCAAATCTCGTTCCGGAATACAAAACCGTTCTACTTTCTTTGGACTTGCTGGTTTTTTTTAATGTGCGACGTACAGTTTCACGGGAAATTTCGGTGACAATTCTTCGTTTTTTCAGTTCTGATGTTAGGAGTCATTTCGTCCAATCTGCCCTACCATCTGGCGGGTCGAACAGAGGGCGATAATTTGTGCTTCTTGTTCTCCATCTATTAATGGAGGAGTTGGCGGAATTTTTCTCAGCTTTCGATTTAGCGCTGGTTCAACTCCATAGCTGAGAAATCTTTTTCTAATACGTCCTACCGTGTTTCGATGAATATTTAAGGCTTCGGCAATCTCTCCATCTGTCCATTTTTTCTATGTCAGTTCGCCTTCATCACACATCAACAGAACTCTGGCATGGAGAATTTTCGGGAGCAGGCGCATAACCATTACGACTGATTTTTTCGAGTCTTTGTCTTTGTTCTATTTCCAGAAGTACTTTATCTCGACGACCTCTTCCCATTTTACTGACCTCGAATATCTAGCATTCTATTACACTATTTTAGCTGTGCCAGTCCAGTAGGGTGTGTTAGGGGCCTCACAGGGGTAGGTTTTTTACATTAAGGTCAAACATGGGGCGACCCAGAGGGAGAGGAAAAGGAAAACAACGAAAAAGCGGCGCTGCATCGCTTTCTTATCCCCCACACCCCACACCCCACACCCCACACCCCACACCTGAGGTCTTTGTAAAAAACCTACCCTTATGAGGTGTTAGGGGCGCGCCTTGTCATCATATTCAACGTCGTAGCCAGTAGCCCCGTAACGCACCACCACAAGGGTTGCCCTGATTTTCCGCCTCTTCGCGCCTGGTTGGGACAGCCCGCCCGGAAATAATGGTCACGGGCAAGATGCCCATTCCACCAGATGCCCATCATGGTCACGGGCAAGATGCCCATTCCACCAGATGCCCATCATGGTCACGGGCAAGATGCCCATTCCACCAGATGCCCATTCCACAGAGATAATTGTGATTTTTTGGTGCCATTATGGAAGTAGCTCCTACTTGGTTGGGAGGAAAGCCGCGCTGGGGATGGTTAAGAGGCATATCCAGCGCGGTTATTAGTTTCAGTCGTCACCTTTTATACTATACATAAATAATCGGAAAAATGCAAGGAAAAAATATTTTTTTTACATTTATTTACAAATATTTGATTTTGCAAATTTTATACTCAGTTATGTGTAAAAATTTGTATTTTTTTGGTTAGATTAGCAGTTAAATATTACCTGATAATTTGGTCTTTATTTAATGTCATAGTTAGGTAGGGTGGGCAGTGCTTGAAACCAATAATAACAGTTAGTGATCGCATTACTAGGCACTGCCCACCAACGAAAAAATTAGCTAGCGATCGCATTACTAGGCACTGCCCACCAACGAAAAAATTAGCTAGCGATCGCATTACTAGGCACTGCCCACCCTACGATTATCAATTTTGTACTGAACGATAAGAGAAACTAGCTTGTTTTAGCATTGATTTAAGTTATCTTATTTTCTTGGGCATTTAATTATTTTGGAAAAGTTATAGCGGTTTATATTCTAATGAGGTACAAATAATTTTCACCCTCTTGCCTCTTGCCTCTTGCCTCTTGCCTCTTACCTATTATCTGTTCCCTGTTCCCTGTTACCTGTTCCCTGTTCCCTCAAAAAATGTACCTCACCTAATTTAAAACCGCTATACATCTTCATACAAAGCCTCAATACTAGTACGAAAATCCACACTTTCTAGATGAATCTCACTACCTGGATCATAAAATTGTAATGTCCAAATTCCCTGGGCATTACGGCGGAAGCAGTCTAGACGTTGATGGTCTTGGCTAATTAGGACATATTCGACCAATGTGTCTAATTTTTGATAGTCATAAAATTTGTTCCCCCGGTCAAAGGCTTCGGTTTTGGGAGATAAAACTTCGACAATTAAACAAGGATATTTTTTATAATTTTTCAATTCTCGATCTCTGACATCGCCAGTTACCATAACATCGGGATAGTAATAACTATTGGCGGCTTCAATATACGCTTTCATATCTGCCATATAAACCCGACAACCAGTGCCTCTGACATGATTTCTTAACAGTGCAAATAAGTTACCGGCAATAGTAACATGGGCATCACTGGCTCCAGCCATGGCATAGATTTCTCCATCACTATACTCGTGTTTGATGGGACTTTCTTCTTCTTGAGATAGATAGTCTTCTTGGGAAATGTAATTGGGGCTTTTATCAGCAATCATGATGGGTTCAAGATAGTGACTCTATTAGTATAGAACAAAGGGAATAGGGAATAGGGAATAGGGAATAGGGAGTAGGGAGTAGGGAGTAGGGAGTAGGGAGTAGGGCACAAAAATTATCATAATTACTACACGGATTACTCAAAATAATTTGGGATTATTTTTATTTTTTTCTGTCTACATGACAGCGCATATTAATGCACATTATACTTGGCTATATATAAGTAAAATGCTGTGCGATCGCACCGCCAATTTGTTATAATCATAGTTATAATTATAACAGTTTAACGATGACACTCACTACTGATCCAGAACCGAACCACAATCAAGATCCAGAGCCGACATTAACTGATGTAATCCGAAAACTTGATGAGCTTTCAGATGAAGTGAAAAAGTTTGATGAAAGATTTAGCAATTACCAACAAGCCACACAATGGGTGATTCAGTTAGCTTTTGGCTTAATTG
>NZ_JAAHHZ010000493.1:0-3579 GCF_010672005.1 Moorena sp. SIO4A5
AGAACTATTTGCTAAAGTTAGCAGCTCTGGAAAAATTACTCTTGCTGATCGATATGGATTGATGGCAGCACTATTGGAGGATTCACTCACCTCCGAAGAGCGAGACTCCATCGACAGATTGCTCCATGCTGTATATCGGGGCAGGGTGAAACTCGCTACCTAATGCTTTGACTATAGGTACTCGATCGCTCTGCTTGAGAAAAGGATATAGAAAAAAATAGACAAAAAGAAATCCCCCATTGATGTGAGGGGCATGGGGGGCTGGAGAAAACATTGAATCTACTCTATTTTATTAAACAAGAATATGAGTCGATTTGATAGCCATAATGGCGGAGATTTAGGATTTGCTTCATTTGTCCTTAGTTTCGTCCCCTTCATCCATTGGTGATTGGACTTCTGATTTTCTTGTCAGAGGTTGAACTACCTTTGCGATCGCTTCACTGACAAAAGCTTTAATAAACTCATCCCGCTGGTTTAACTGAAACTGCTTCTGCACCACTTCACTCATCCCTCCATCTCCCCAGTCTTGGTCATTGCGGAAGTATTCAATAAAGCTTTTCCCAGCAATTCGGATCAGATAAGCAGCAGTTACCCCCTGAATGGCTTTGCCTACAACATAGGTGGCAAGATTCAACCTTAGTGTAGTGCTAAGGATTTGAATCGCTCCCTTGACAATACCCAAACTAGCTAAGGTTTTTCCCAAGGATAGGGCTAATTCCCGACCCCGTTCCATATTCAGTTCACAGCCGTAGATTTTGCCAATTTCCACCACCATTTGGGCATTAACTGCTGCAGTTGCTAACAAATCCACCACGGGTAAGGGAGTCAGAGAAATTACACTGGCCCCAATCCACTGGAACCGTTCCACAACTTTCTCTGCTTCTCGCCTGCGCTGCTTGTCGAGGATGTGTCGAGTTTCTTGGCCTAAGCGTTGGGATTGTAGCAGTATGTTATCAGCAATCAACTCTTCTCCCTCTGCTCTTAATACAGCAGCTAAGCGACGGATTAAGGGCAAAATTTCCGGTTCAGGTTGGCAAAGTTGACCATTTTCTAGGGTAACAGGCTGGGGATTGGCTGCGATCGCAACTACATCTGAAGCAGCAATAAAACCCCTTACTCGCTGGCGCAATCGTGCTAGAATCCTTTCTGAGTCTTGTTCGGTGTACAAGTCAATTTTATTGAAGACCAGAAGCGATCGCTTCCCAATCTGTGCCAATTTTTCGAATGGATCATACTCTGAGTGTCGTAAATCGTTATCCACCACAAACAACAACAAATCCGCTTCCGTTGCCAGATGTCGTGCCCATTGCTCTCGCTGAGTGCCAACCACACCAGATTCTAAAATTCCTGGTGTATCAGTAATCAGAATCGGGCGTTCTAATCCCTTCAGCTTTAGTTTGTAGGTTTCCCCAACTTCCGTCGTTCCCATGGGGGCACCGACTTCACCCACCATCCGACCAATCAAAGCATTCACTAGAGAAGTTTTCCCCGCTGAACCAGTACCAAACACTACCACTAACAGTTCCCCACGGGAGAGGATAGCTTCAATTTCCTCAGAGCGGCGCAGCATCGCTTGCCGTGACACTTCATCCTGAATCTGTTTGACCTGTTGCCTTACTGCTTTAAGGGTTTCTTCTGCTGCTTCGGTTTTCACCTCCGGGGCTTTAGGTTCCAGACGACCCTTACCTGGCCGTTTCCGGGATTTACCAAATAACCCCATGGTGTAGATTAAGGCCCATATTAGTAGCCCTAGCAAGATAATCAGCAACAGCAGCACTAAATTAGCCAGTACCGGAGCAGTAAAGGAAATTTGGATATATAGTTGGTACAGACCATTAATCAACCAAAGCATTAGCCCCAGAATAATAATGAGACCAATAATTAGGGTTAGTAGGCGTGGCAGGGGCATGGAAGATAGGATAGCTTTTAATTATTAATCTTAGCTAGATCAGGGAATAATTCCCCGATCTCCAGGAACCCGAGAGGCTGTGCAATAAAACTCCGGATATCTTTCCCCTCTTGCCTCTTGCCGTCTTGATGCAAAGCGCGAGTGGGGGAAACCACGCCAGTTGCTCATGGGGGGAACCCCCAAGACCGCACTGGCTCCCCAAGACCGCGCTGCATCGCTCTTGCCTCTTGCCTTTCGCTATACTAAGCTATCAGCAATTTATAATTGATTTGGCAAAGAACTGTTTCAAACTGACTGTTTAAATCTTTTAAAAAACAATGAGCTTATTCAATACTATTATCAGTGCCATTAATAGTCCTACACAACAAGCTAGTTCTAGTCAGCTAGGGGATATTCTGAACACGGTACAGCAGTTGAGTGGTGCCTATCAAACACAGCCCTCAGCCGTGCAATCTGCCACCTCAATTGTAGGTAAGTATGTGCGTTCAGCGCTCCAACAAAAGCGCACAAGTGAAGGAGAGGAGCAGGTACAAGCACTAGTTAATCAATTTGGTGGCATTGGTGCTAGTTCTCAAGTGGTCAATATGCTCTTTAGTGCGCCTCAGATCCAGGAGCTTGTTGGAGAAATTACCAGCAAGACAGGCATTAATGCTGGTATCATTCAAGCCATGCTACCCACCCTGGTACCCGTGGTGTTGAATTTCCTCAAGACTGGCACCAATATTGAGAATCCCCTTGGTTCTAATTCTGTACTCAGTGGCTTTCTAGATGCTGATGGGGATGGGGATGTAGATATTTATGATGCCATGCAGCTGGCATCACGGCACTTAGGACGTTAATCAAAAGTGCGATTCGTTGGCCTAGGAAGAAGCACGAGTTGCTGGAATCAGTAACTTAATCAGTTTTGACAGCTGGGGTTTATCAAAGGCTTGGATCAGTACCTTGGCGGCGGCTTTTGGTTCTAGCACAATCGTAATTTCCTTACCCTTAGTGGTTCGGTTTGGCCCAGTAGATCCTACAGCTGCTAGTTTTTGCAGTGCTGAACTAGGAGCGATCGCAGCCGCTGCCTTTCGCAACTCCTCTAGATTACCCTGTGCTGCATGCAACTGGTCACTAGCTTCCTTGAGTTCTTTGATCACTAATGGTGCTAACTGGATATAGGAGTTTTTAGGATTTGCGATCGCTTTATGGCAAACTCCCACTAATTTATGCCAACTACCAATCCCAGCCCCCAGTTGAGCCAGACGCTTACAAAGCTTTTGAAGTTGTTGGCGATTGGTTGGCGTCGAAGATTGTTTAAACAGCTCTAGCATATCTTTAAGTACGCTAATCACCTTCGGTCCAAAGTCTGGGGGAAATTTACCTTTTCCTGAAGAAGAAGCTTTGCTAGTCGAAACTTGATCAGAACGAATCGCTTTTTTAGCAGCACCAGAGCTAGAAGCCATTCCGGCTGGTGATTGACTCTCACCACTGACCAAAGTTTTGAGATAACTCTGCAATTGTTCAAAGCCTGGCTGAGCTGCTTTTAGAGTTTTTTCTGCTTGACTTTGCTCAAACCCAAACGGTCCTTCCAACAGATCAATCAAAGCTTTGAGGGTATCATAACTCTTTAAAAACAGAGTCTCCAGCTGTTGATCAACCTTAATCTTATTCTCTTGAAGTACTTTGAA
>NZ_JAAHHZ010000494.1:0-3572 GCF_010672005.1 Moorena sp. SIO4A5
TGGGACTTTAGTCAAAATCAAGCCCAAATGTAGCCCTTACTCGCC
Organism: Moorena sp. SIO4A5; assembly: GCF_010672005.1. NCBI lineage: Bacteria > Bacillati > Cyanobacteriota > Cyanophyceae > Coleofasciculales > Coleofasciculaceae > Moorena > Moorena sp. SIO4A5. The sequence goes on from NZ_JAAHHZ010000494.1 coordinate 46, forward strand.
TTGTAAGCAACAAATACGTCTCGATTCTCCTGGAGCCAATGGACAAAACGGCAAGACATGGCACTCCGAAAAGCTTCTAAAGCCTCAGCAAATGTTTTTGGTTTGGATGCCCATCGCCTTCGTAATCCCCCTGTAAGTTGATGCCAAAGAATAAAAGTATAGGCACACATGACCAAGATAAAATGTCTCATCAAGCTGCGTTTATGGCGAACTTGATATTCTTTGAGTCCCAACCACCCCTTGGCTTCCCGATAAAATACTTCCACCCAATTTCGTTGAGCGTAAGTCTCGACCACCCATTGGGGAGTCACCACATCCCCTTCGACATTGGTCAAAAAATAGTCAATATCTGTGGCTTGACTAAAAGTCGGTTGATTCATGACGATAGCCAGACTTCTTTTTCCAGTCAGACGAGAGATTTCTACTTCTAGGGTGGCAACCCACAGGGTTTTTGACTTATTTAGATTTAGTTGAACTACGGTGAAAGCCTCATCTGGAAGGCTTTGGGCGTGCCTCATCGACCCGAACAGTAACTCCCGAATTTTTGACGTTCGGGTCGCTCACTTTTCGTTCGCGTAGCGTGCGCTTTTGGCGCATTTTTAGCAATTCCTCCTAAATACTTGAGTTGTCGATTTTCTAGCTCTAATAAAAATGATGTATTGTTTCCATATCCAGCATCTATCAGGACAATTTCGGGATGATATCCCCGACTTAATGTCTTATCAATTAACCCCAAGGCTAGCTCCGGTTTCTTCAGGAAGGCTGGATCTTTTTTTCCCTGGGGCAATGAGTTCCCGTGTTGATATAACTCAAGATCTAACGGTAGACTTTTTCGACCATCATACAGATGGGTTGTTACCACCACAATTCCATTATCCGTTTTCCCGATTTCCCCAATGTAAGGCAGACCGACACCATGGCGTGAAGTTTCCACTTTTCCGTTCGCGTAGCGTGCGCCAAAAGCGCTTTGTCCGCTGTCGTCCACAATTAGTGCAAATCCACGTTCGCGTAGCGTGCGCCAAAAGCGCAGGGATTTTCGTCTGACGACAGCTATTCATCACTTGCAACCGCCGTTCGTTAATCTCTTGTTCACTCCAGGAAGCTCGCACCGCAAAATGCCGTAGGCTGTGGTATGAGACATCAGAGCGCGTTTCCGGCAATCTGAGATAGGTTTTTTCGTTCACTTTCTCCCAATAATCCCCCGCTGGTAGTGCCTAAACTCTTTTCTTTGAGCTTTTGTGTGAAAGATATCATCAAAACGCTTGCACCATCTCAAGGGAGCAGGTCGGCATTGCTGTGGAAACAGTTTCTTTCATGGGATTGGAGGGAAAAAGTAACCAACCTAAAAAACTTACCCTATATAGCATAGCACTATTTATGCCTTCAATTATCGCGCTTAGTCCCACTAGTAAGCTTTTAAGGGCTCATGTCACCCCCTCAGGACTGAAGTTCCTCGTTGACAAAATGGCACAACCTATGCATGGCTTGGGATTTCCGATTTTCTATCCGTCATTTACTGGGTACAAACAGAGAAACATTAAGTAAATCTAAAGCCTTTTGTTGGACTGGTGTAGGTTGAGTAATTTTCAAAAAAGTCAGATCAGCTCCCTCTAATTTAGAACGAATTGTGTTAAGAGTAATTGTCCCCAGATCAGCCATCAAAGTTGAAAAGCTATGTACAGGCAAATTCTGGGATGTCTTCTTTCTACGAGCTTTGGATAAAGCCTTTTTTGAACGTTTGACAGGAGTTACCCCATCCCAATCGATAGGAGTGTCATCCTCATCCTCAAACAAAATCGGCCCTAAAGCTTGTTTCATGTGCCATTCCACATAATAAGCCAGCATACAAAGAAAAACGTGAGATTTCACTCGGCTTTCAAGGTGATGATAAATGGGACGTACTTTTAAATCCATAGTCTTATAAGAACGAAAAGCCTGTTCAACTTGAGACAGACTTTTGTAAGCTTTGACCGTCCTTGGAGCATCTAAAACTTCCGCCTCTACAGAAGTGCGAATTACATACAATCCATCTAAGGCGGCGGCGACTTTTAAGTCTTGTGGCTTGCGGGAGTATGAAAAGCTGTTGTTCGTGATTTCCAGTTCAAAGAACTTACCGACTCGATACTTATTAATCACCTTACCGACTCGGATACCAATTTGCTCGGCTCCTTTCAAAGCTCTTTTTTTTCGGAGAGTTGCTTGGACAATTTTTTCTAATTCTTCTTCAGTTTTTTGTAATAGTTTTTCTCGTTTTTGTGCGCTTTGTTCAGCAGTCAAAGGGTTGCGACAAGCAATTAATCTTTCCCCCTGATAATCAACCGATTCAACCTCAACTAAATTCTGTTCATCAAACAACCCCAGTTGAATCACCTCTTGCTGGGCGAGTTTTTTGATTTGAGGGGCTGTCAAAGCGGTAATCCAATTCTTATCCTCCCCAGAAGACAATTCTTGGTCTATTCTCGTCTGAGTAATCATTCCTCTATCTCCGACCCAGATAATTCTTGATAGTCCAAAGCGATCACGGACTTTTTCGATTTGTTTTGCCAAGGTCGTTGTATCGGATGTATTTCCTTCAAAGACTTCTACTGCTATGGGACATCCTTCTCGGTTACACAGTAAGCCAAATACTATTTGTAGTTTTCCTCTCTTTTTGTCTCGACTATAACCGTATTTGGCTAGGGGACAGGTTTTTCCTTCAAAGTAGGTAGAACTGATGTCGTACAGAACTAATGAACCCTCTTCTAAATGCTTTTTCGCCAGTTCATTTTCAATGGATGCTTGTCGGACTAGTAACCAATCTAAAGCCTCATATAAGTCATCCTCCAATGCTGATTCTAACCCGAGGATATGGCTCAAAGATGAACAACAAGTTTTCCAATTTAATCCCCTCGCCGTTGCCAATTTTGAGCGAGGCTCAATAATTCTGGCTACTATCATTGCTATGATTAAAGAGCGATTTTTTGAGGGGTTTGAGTCGAGCAGATCTGGAACTCCCAGTTTGTTAAGAGTTCCTAATACCGCAGATACATGACCATGAGGTAAGCTGCGAATAATTTGAAAAGCCTCTCCATAGTTTTCAATTGCGACTCCTCCTTTCAGAACAATACGCAAATTTTCGATCACATCATCAGGTAATTTGGACAAATTAGCAAGGGTGCGTTTACGAACTTTATTTCCCTCTCGGTATGATTCTCTGAGAAGGACGGCAGGAGGAGAATTTCTGTTAGGAACACGTTCTATATACATGACTACATTATCGCCGAAGTTCCCCCAACCAAAATCTTAAGAAAATCGGAAAATTACATGGGCACACAAGGGTCAGGCTAAATCACGCTTATCCCTTATGGGGATAGCCTTTCCTGGGTATAGTAGTACAAATGTACAGGGGAACTTCAGTCAGGAAAAAAACTTGTCGCAAGCTAGGGGTAAGCTTGCTGGGACTATCTATTGTCAAGGGATAGAGGGGACCACAGCATTCCCTCTTTACCAGAACTGATTAAACACAAATCCATGGAGCACTTACAGGT
>NZ_JAAHHZ010000495.1:0-3570 GCF_010672005.1 Moorena sp. SIO4A5
CCTAGAAAGATGAGTGGAAGGCTTAACTCCAATTGCTGACTACCACTCCTCCCTCAGGCAACAATAAATTGCACCTTGACCGTTTTATACCGGATTATCCCGATTAATGACGGTTTAAGAGTATCTCTCTCACCAGACGCCAAGATTTCTCTAGATGCTTACCCCAATGTGCTGTCTTGGATGGAGCGGATTAAGCAATTATCAGGCTACATTGCGATCGCATAATTTCGGGCATTGCTGAATCTTCGAATTAATATGAGTGGGGTGGGCATCCTGCCCGCCCGAAATTATTGATAACGGGCAAGATGCCCGTTCCACCAAGATGCCCGTTCCACCAAGATGCCCATTCCACAAAACTATTAAAATCATTCTATTATTAAGCAACGCATAATTTCCTCCCCACCATCAGCCCGTAACTTAATCACGTCCATGGCGCTAGCGGTACTCTTTCCAGGTATGCTGAATCTAGCGCCATTGATAGCATTTTCATTTATATTTCAGAACAATCGCGCAACACAATACAGTATCGACGAGGACGACTGATTATCCCTTCTTCCTCAAACTGCTTGATCAGCCTGGTGATGGTTACTCGTGTGGTGCCAATCATCTCAGCTAGTTCTTGATGGGTCACTGGTATATCAATAAGTTGCCCACTACAGACGGGACGACCGAACTTCCGGGCTAACCAACTCAAAAACTGTTGCAAACGCTGAGAGACTCTTGGTGTTCTAATGATACACAGCAACTCTTCTGTCTGTCGCAGATGGCAAACAATAGCCTCGGATAAGCGGTAAGACTGAGACAAAGACAGACATTGCGCTTTAACCCTAGTCAAACACTCGATCTCGTAAGTTTGCAAGTTAGACAAAGATTTCCCCACTACATCCCCAACTCCCCAATATCCTAATGTAATTACTGTTCCTTCGTCATTCCAGGTCAAGGTTTTAACCACACCCTGTTGAACTACCCATAGTTGATCGGGTTCTAGAGCAATCAAGTCATGGCGCTTAAAGAGATGAACAGATGGCTTGAACCTAGTGGTGACAGGGTTCTGAGTGACTAACGATTGCTGTGATCCCTTACCAAATCTGCGAATTGTCATGATTCTTAATAAAAATAGGTTTCATTTTCCTTAAGCAGTAGTGTAAGCTATTCCAAGTAACTATTGAATATATTTTGCAATAAAATCCTAGGAGGTGTAGTATAGTGGCAAACATTGCTGAGAGTTCCCGATTAGTAGAGGGAGAGTATGGTTGGTGGGCAGGTAACGCTCGCCTCACGGAGTTATCCGGGAAATTATTGGGGGCTCATGTTGCCCATGCTGGTCTAATCGTCTTCTGGGCTGGAGCAATAACCCTGTTTGAACTATCCTGCTTCAATCCTGCCAAACCCATGTACGAACAAGGCTTAATCCTGCTGCCCCACTTAGCAGCTCAAGGCTGGGGCGTTGGTGCTGGGGGAGCTATAGTGGATACTTACCCCTACTTTGTGATTGGTGTTTTGCACCTGATCTCTTCAGCATTTCTCGGCTTTGGTGGTATCTTCCACGCCCTCCGTGGTCCGGAAACTTTAGAAGAAAAGTCTGGCTTCTTTGGGTATAGCTGGGCAGATGGGGACAAAATGACCACTATCATTGGCATTCACCTGATTCTACTGGGATTTGGAGCTTTCCTACTGGTGGCTAAAGCGATCGCGTTTGGGGGGTTGTACGATCCAGCAGTGGAGAATGTGCGAGTCATTAACAACCCTACTCTCAATCCAGCAGTGATTTTCGGTTATCTGTTTGGTACTGTGGGCAAGAACTGGATTGCTGGAGTCAGTAACCTAGAGGATGTAGTTGGTGGTCATATTTGGGTTGGTCTACTGTGTATTGGCGGTGGCTTTTGGCACATCAAGACTCAGCCATCTGAGTGGACGCGCGGTCTTTTTATTTGGTCTGGAGAAGCCTATCTTTCCTACAGCTTGGGTGCTTTGGCGCTGATGGGCTTTATCGCCGCGTACTTCTGCGCTGTTAACACCGTAGTCTACCCAGAAGTCTTCTATGGACCTGCCTTATCAATTAAGCTGGATGTTTTCCCCTACTTTGCCGATCCTAACTCTAGCTTCCCTTCTTGCCGGAGTTGGTTAGCTAATGCTCACTTCTTCCTTGGGTTTTTCTTCCTCCAAGGTCATATTTGGCATGCTTTGCGAGCAGCTGGGTTTGATTTTGGCCGGGGTCAGGTAGTAGCTTCTGAAGCTACTACTTAAATTCAGATTAATGCAATTAATTCTAATAAAGTGTGTATATAATGGCACTTTATTGACCAACTCAAAATGCCAATAATTCTCAAAGAGGTACATCAATGACAGCAGTAATTGCTGATAGTCCCAACCAAGGCCAAATCTCAAAAGTAGGCTGGTGGGCTGGTAATGCTCGTTTTATTGAATTATCCGGTAAGTTGCTAGGTGCTCATATCGCCCATGCTGGTTTGATAGTCCTGTGGGCGGGAGCAATGACCCTGTTTGAACTATCTCGCTACAACCCTGACGTGCCGATGTATGACCAGGGATTAATCTTGTTGCCCCACCTGGCTTCGTTAGGCTTGGGTGTTGGGTCTGGTGGTCAAATTATCGACACCTATCCCTATTTTGTAGTTGGGGTCTTGCATTTGATTTCCTCAGCAGTGCTCGGAGCTGGAGGACTTTACCATTCCCTGCTTGCCCCAGATAAATTAACCAATGATGGCACCTTTGCTGGTTTCTTTGGCTATGACTGGGAAGACTCCGACAAGATGACCACCATTATCGGGATTCACCTCATCCTTTTGGGGGTTGGTGCTTGGTTGTTGGTAGCTAAAGCCCTGTTTTGGGGTGGACTATTTGACCCCTGGGCGAGTGGCGGTGGCAATGTACGAGTGATTACCGATCCCACCCTTAGCCCTGTCAAAATTTTTGGCTACTTAGTTGGTGCATCCGGTTCAGAAGGCATGGCAGCCGTGAAGAATTTAGAAGATGTGGTTGGCGGTCACATCTGGATTGGTTCGATCTGCATTGCTGGTGGTTTCTGGCACATCTTAACCAAGCCATTTAACTGGGCACGTGAGGTTTTGGTTTATTCCGGGGAAGCTTATCTCTCCTATAGCTTAGGGGCGCTGGCCTACATGGGAATTTTTGCCGCCTACTTTGTCATGGTCAATGACACCGTTTATCCAGAAGTGTTCTATGGTCCAGTAGGGACTTTAGAAGCCAGTGATGGCATCGTTTCTGCTCGCGGTTGGTTAGCAGCATTCCACTTTGTCTTTGCGGTGTTATTTCTGTTCGGTCATATCTGGCATGCTATCCGGGCGCGAGGAGCAGAAGCTGGTTTTGACTTCAAAAAAGGTGAGCTGATTATCCCTCGGAGTAATCCTCAAGTTGGTGACTTGGCAACCCCAATTAACTCCTCAGATATTAGCCTTAACTTCCTCAAAAACCTACCTATTTACCGTCCCGGTCTTTCTCCCCTGTCCAGGGGTCTAGAAATTGGCATGGCTCATGGGTATTTTATCTTTGGTCCGTTTGCCAAATTAGGACCGTTGCGGGATTCACAGA
>NZ_JAAHHZ010000496.1:0-3564 GCF_010672005.1 Moorena sp. SIO4A5
ATTGGTTGGGACTTCCCTAATAGCTAAAAATGGCAATCAGTGCTACTGTAGGATGCCATACTGTTGCGCTAGTTATCCTACATGGTTGAATCAATACCCAAGCAAAACTACCGTGAAGATTCAGGGTCAGCCATCGTAGGCTTCACAGGTCAACAGTGTCAGCAACAGCTGCTTGACAAAACCTGAGTAGACATCTGTTCTAACTCCTGATTAACCTGATGGTTTGTGCAGCATAACTGGTAACGCTCCTAACACCTGATGCAATGACAGCACTGCCTATTCCCCACCAACCCTCAAGTTCAAGCAATAGCACCAGCTCCTATGCTGCTGCTAAGAAAAACCCTGTGTCCACCCTCAAAGAACTGGTGGCACGTCTTTATCGAGAACAGCACAAGGTTCAAGATTTGTTAAGTTCATTGGGGTTTGCCTTACGCAGCTTCAACAATCTCAATCAGTTTTTAGAGTTAATTCCTCTAATGGCAGCACGGGTCAGTGATGCCGATGGGGGAGCTTTAATCTTGTTTAATCGAGATGGTCAGGTACAACGCTCTGACCTACACTACCAGAACCCTCAGGTGGGTCAGACTATTCGTAAAGCGATAGAAAAGACCACCCACCAAGTGACAAGTCCTAATGGCCAAGGGGGGAATTCTCAGCAGACACCAACCTCTTTGAAACTGGTTCAGGCATCCTTTGATAAACTCTTGAGGGATTATCTTGAACCCAATATCCAACTGTTTAGTCTTCCTATTCTGGTTAAAAATGCTGAACAAGGACATTTGTATATCTTTAGCCATGACCCACAATATAATTGGACACCGACACGACAGAAGTTGGTAAGGTTAGTGGCTGACCAAACTGCAGTAGCGATCGCTAATGATGAACTTAAAGTTGAGCTACGCCATAAAGAACGCTTAGATCGAGAGTTAGAAATTGGTGCCGATATCCAAATCCGCCTACTACCGCGCCAATGCCCTGAAATTGAAGGTGTGGAATTAGCGGCTTTCTGTAAAACCGCTAACCGTGTCGGAGGTGACTACTACGATTTCATTCCCACCAACTACGACCAGCTCGGACCCAAAAACTCCGGGGATGGTAACGTCACTGATGAGCACAGCGCTTATTTACCTTGGAGCATTGTGATTGGTGATGTGATGGGCAAAGGGGTTCCGGCTGGGTTGATTATGACCATGACCAGGGGAATGCTGCGGGCAGAAGTACTAAACGGTCACTCCCCTGCACGCATTCTCGAACACTTGAATCGGGTTATGTATGTTGACTTGGAAAATTCCCATCGGTTCGTTACCCTGTTTTATTCTGAGTACGACCCCAAAACCAAGATTTTGTCCTATAGTAATGCCGCTCACAATCCCCCCTTGTTGTGGCAGGCATCAACCCGTTCTATCAAACCCTTGGATACCGCAGGGATGCTGATTGGTTTAGAAGTTGATTCTCAATACGAAGACTCTCAAGTGCAGCTCGATTCAGGGGACACCATTATTTACTACACTGATGGGGTGACCGAGGCAGCCAATCTCAATGGCAATCGCTTTGATGAGGAAAATCTCACCCAAAGCTTCCAGTGGGCCTGTGAACATAGTCATAGTGCTCAGGAAATTTTAGATTACCTATTTGAGCAAGTTCAGCAGTTTACTGGTACAACAACTAACGGAGATGATATGACACTGGTCGTAATGCAGGTAAAATCAAGGTTTCACTAAAAGATTTAAGGTATAGGAAAGCAGAGCAATGGTGATTGTAGGCATACAAACAGCAATAGTTCCGTTATTATGCATTAGCGATTGGACTGATGTCTTGGGATGGCTGAACTCTCACTTACCCATCGATGGGCTAGTTTTGGCTCAAACTATTGAAGATCCAGATGTACTTGGTCAAATCAAGACGGCCTGGCAAAACTTTATTGATTCTGGTCAGGCTGCAGCGCTGGTGATTGGCTTAGTTGTTGGTTACTTATTCAGAAATCTAACTTCGTTTAACTAAGGGAGTTGCGTGTAAAAAAAATACCAATTAAAGTAGGGTGGGCAAAGTTATCTTATCTAGAAGACTCATTTGAACCAAAATGTTTTTGCCCACCCTACAAGCTAAGGGAGTTGCGTGTAAAAAAAATACCAATTAAAGTAGGGTGGGCAAAGTTATCTTATCTAGAAGACTCATTTGAACCAAAATGTTCTTGCCCACCCTACAAGCTAAGGGAGTTGCGTGTAAAAAAAATACCAATTAAAGTAGGGTGGGCAAAGTGATCTTATCTAGAAGACTCATTTGAACCAAAATGTTTTTGCCCACCCTACAAGCTAAATCTAACTTCGTTTAACTCGTCTTTTGTCCTTTATCTTGTTTCCAAAACTGTGACTGAGCAAAAAACCTGGAGTCAGCGATTTGAATCAGCGTTACATCCAGCAATTGCTTGCTTCAATGCCAGTATCGGCTTTGACATAGAACTGATTGAGTATGACATTACTGGTTCTGTAGCTCATGCCAAGATGCTTGCCCATACTGGCATTATTTCTGAGTCGGAAGCTCAGCAGCTAGTAGCTGGCTTAGAACAAATCCGCTCAGAATACCACCAAGGAAAATTTAACCCTGGTGTTGATGCTGAGGATGTACACTTAGCTGTAGAACGCCGCCTTACTGATATTGTGGGTGATGTTGGCAAGAAGCTACATACAGCGCGATCGCGTAATGACCAAGTTGGTACGGATACCCGACTCTACCTCCGGGAGCAGATTGATCAGATTCGTAGCCAGTTACGTCACTTCCAAGAGGTCTTGCTCAATCTTGCCAAAGCTCATGTTGAAACCCTGATTCCTGGCTATACTCACCTGCAACGGGCTCAGCCAGTCAGTTTAGCCCATCACCTGTTAGCTTACGTAGAAATGCTAGAGCGGGACTGGCAGCGTTTAGGGGAAATCCGACGGCGGGTGAATATCTCACCCCTCGGTTGTGGAGCCTTAGCAGGGACTACCTTCCCCATTGACCGACATCATACCGCAGAAACCTTGCATTTTGAAGGAATTTATGGTAATAGCCTCGATGGAGTAAGCGATCGCGACTTTGCCATTGAATTCCTCTGTGCTGCCAGTTTGATCATGGTACATCTGAGCCGATTGTCAGAGGAAATCATTCTCTGGTCATCTCAGGAATTTGGCTTTGTTACTCTCAAGGATAGTTGTGCTACTGGTTCGAGCATCATGCCCCAAAAGAAAAATCCTGATGTTCCCGAACTGGTACGAGGTAAGACTGGTCGTGTCTTTGGTCATCTACAAGGGTTGTTAGTTTTGATGAAAGGGCTACCTTTGGCTTACAACAAAGACTTGCAAGAAGACAAAGAAGCACTGTTTGATAGCGTTAACACTATCAAAGCCTGTATGGAAGCCATGACCATTCTCTGGCAGGAAGGGTTAGAATTTCGTACCGAACGTTTAGCATCAGCAGTTACTGAAGATTTCTCTAACGCTACCGATGTCGCTGACTATTTAGCCTCAAAAGGGGTTCCGTTTCGGGAAGCCTACAATCTGGTGGGTAAGGTGGTCAGAGGTTGTTTGG
>NZ_JAAHHZ010000497.1:0-3563 GCF_010672005.1 Moorena sp. SIO4A5
TTTAATTATTTTTTCTAATAGCGCGTTTTTTATCTTACCGTCCCATCTGGGATTAGTCGGAACTATCCTTTTGCTCCTGTTCAGTATAGCAAAGGGAATCAATCGGGAATCGGGAATCGGGAATCGGGAATCGGGAATCGGGAATCGGGAATCGGGAATCGGGAAGAGATAATCGGGAATAGCGATGGGTTGCATAAAGACAGGGAATCACTGTACCTCATAACAGCGAGAAACGCTATGATTTAATCGCAAAGGGAATCGGGAATCGGGAATCGGGAATCGGGAAGAGATAATCGGGAATAGCGATGGGTTGCATCAAGACCGGGAATCACTGTACCTCATAACTGCGAGAAACGCTATGATTTTATTTTGGTTGTGAGCATTAGGCAGTAGCAGGAAAACTGCCACCAATAAAATGGATATCACTGAAAGTTTCGATCCACAGACGAGCGCCACAACTCAATGGCTTATCTGGCTGATAGACAATCCGACAAGGACCAAGAATTTCGACTTGATTGCCGTATAGATTGTCACCGCTTCGTTTTACTGAAATCACTGGCTGACGCTCTTCGGGTGTTTTGTGATTGTTGCTGCCAATGCGATTGCGGTTGACATTGATTTTGGCCAGAGCCGGAGGACGAGTGGTACGCCATTTGCCCTTTGGTCCACGCTTCTTCTCGATGATTTGGGGCAGATTGTTGAACAGAGGAATAATCCAGAATTTTCCACTTTTATAAGCACCCCGGACGCGACCATCATTGAGGAGTTGGCGCAACCGTCGAGAAGAAATACCTAAGAGAGAAGCAGCTTCAGTGGTACAAACGGACTTGTTCATCAGTAGATTTCCTTTACTATTCCGATAACACTATTATAACCTAAAAAATAAGCTCATAGGGTGTTTGTCAATTATTGTTAATATTTTTTTACAAACACTTTTTCAGGTAAAGTTTAAATTGAGGTAATTTTAGATAGTGCGCTTAGCGAGATGGAAGCTAAATCTCGACCAGAATCAGAACGGAATAGTTAGGGTTTGCTGAAAAAGTCTTTTGGTAAGGGTAGGAGCTTCGAGTCAGGAGAAATGGGAATTATATAGGAGGTAGGAGGAAGCTTGTCCCTTGATTTTTCTGCCGGAGTCTGCCCAAAATCCTAACTTTTTGAGCTTTTTGGACCGAAAAGCTGGCACTTTTTTCGATCCAAAAAGGCTAAAACCTTTATCTGTCAAGGCTTTGAGAGTTAATCAGTAAGCCCTACTTAGGCTAAAAGTACCCAAGAGGGTACTGTTTAAAAGTTTGATTTTACACACACAATAGATAGTAAGTGTTTAAGTGAAAGTCTGCTTCTACTAAAAAATAGATAGAGAGAATTAAGATTATGTATAATGATGAAGCTTTGCTAGTGACTTATCCAGATTATCCAGTTAACACAGATACTTTTTATGGATACACTGAAATGGTCGGACATGCTGGTGTTCTTCTGATTAAACAAAGTGGTCTGACAAAATATTATGAATTTGGTCGTTACGACCCTGCTATGAATGGAGTAGTAAGAAATAAAAGAATTCCTAATGCTGTAATTGGAAGTAATGGAAAAGCTACGCCGTCTAGTTTGAAAGCAATTTTGAGGAGTTTATCAACCCAATCAGGTAAAAATACTCGTATTCGCGCAGCTTATTTCATTAATATGGATTTCGACAAGATGCTTGCATATGCCATTACAGAACAGCCTCAATATAGTATTATAAGCTTCAATTGTGGTCATTATGCTCAAGCTGTAATTTTAAAAGGAAATCCCAATGTTGATAGACCATTAATAATAAATCCAACGCCAAACAATATTGTTGACGAGTACATCGAAGAAGGAAATGCTGAAGTTTTATTTTCGCCAACTACAGGTGAGATGACAATCGGCAAGGGAGATGAGTCTGATGCTAAAGAATAGTCATAAAAGTAATTTTGGAGTTTTTACCGCAGACTCAAAAATAGACAATTTGAATGAGCTTACTAAAAAAGCGATCGCATCGGAATATGTCACTTGGTACTGATATCGCACTAAACCACCACTATTCGGTTGAATTGCTGGGTTATCAACGGGTTCAACTAGACCGATTACCGTAACCTACGGGTGCATCTCATTTTTACGGTTTTATCCGGTGGTGCGTTACGGGGTAGGCTATTTCAATGGTGGCTTATAGGCAGAAAATCAGGGCGAGCCCACCCCTAACGCACCCTACGGGAACTGACAGCTGAAAGCTGACAGCTGACAGCTGACTGCTTATTAAAAATTTCGAGCTTCTTCCACCCAGCTATCAAACAGGTCTTGATGGTTTTCAATCCATTCTTCGGCATGGCGACGGATATCTTTTGAGCTATCTTCACCGCTGTTTAGTAATTCATTTTGAGCATTGATGTCCTCAGTGGGAATCTGAATAAGTTCAAACAAGCGTTTGGCGGCTGGGTTAGCAGATACAAATTTCTTATTAGCTACGATTCGGAACCGATCAATGGCAAATCCCAGATTTTTCCCATCTACCGAGGTATCTTTTGCGGTCAAGTCTTTCTGTGATTCTGGTAGATCAGTGAAGGGAACTTCTAGCCAGACTACATCTTGATCTGGTTTTAAGACTGCTGCCATCCACATGGGAGTCCAAGTGTAGTAGAGGATTGGTTGTCCTTGGTTGTAGCGAGTAATGGCATCTACAATTAGCGCTGAGTAGGTTCCTTGGTCTTGCTCAACGGTGTCTTGGAGTCCGTAAGCTTTAATGTGATGCTGAATCACAAACTCACAAAACCAACCGGAATTACAGCCAATCAAATTGGCTTTGCCATCACCATCTGAGTCAAAGAGTTTAGCGATTTTTGGGTCTTTGAGTTGCTCAAGGCTAGTGATGTTGTATTTATCAGCAGTTTTTTTATCAATCTGATAACCTTGCAAGAGATCAGAGGTGATTACTCCGAGTCGTTCTAACTTCTGTTCACCACCACTTTGTTCAAAAAAGCGTCTATGACCTATTTCCCAATGGACAGCAGTGTAATCTAGGTCGCCGTTTCCTAAAGCCAGGTGTGCGGTGACGTATTCAACTTGTTTTGGCTGTTTGATAGTGTAACCAAGTTTTTCCAGACCAATGTTTACAATCTCGGTTTGGAATTGTTCTTCTTGCAAGCTACTATAGACCGATTGTACGCTCACCCCTTTACCAGGCATGGCTAGATTAGAGTCTGTGGTTAAGTGGGAGGGTTGTTGCCAAGTGATAAAACCCAGGAGTGCCACTAAGACGGTTCCTCCAACAATACCCCAAGTCACTTTTTGACCTGTTGATGAAGAGCGCACCAAACCAATTGGTCCTCGTTCCAACCAAGGGATTTGGTTGTTGCCTTGACTGACTATCTGAGTGATCCGATCCAGCATTACTGCGATTAGAACGATGCTCAATCCTCCCACAGCAGCTAATCCCACATTCACCCGACCTAGTCCTTGCAATACCATCTGTCCAAGTCCTCCTACACCAATCATGGAGGTGACCACTGACATGGATAAGGCTAAGAGGATGGCTTGGTTGACTCCAG
>NZ_JAAHHZ010000498.1:0-3561 GCF_010672005.1 Moorena sp. SIO4A5
TTTTTAACAAAACCTAACTATCAGTAATCATTCAGCTGCTATCAGCCAATGGCCAAGGCCATTGGCCTTGGCTCACGGCTGACCGCTGACTGCTGTTCGCGCAGCGTGCGCGTAGCGCATATGCTTAAGGAAAAAGTGACATACTCCTAGCCTCTGTTTTTTGGCTAATCGTGAGATAAGTTTGTTATACAGAGACGGATCAGTGGTTTGTAATGGTTGAGCCATGGCATTAAACTCTTCCTCTTCCAAAGCGAGGTAAGTATCAATCTGCTCACGATTAGCTAAGTAGAACGCGATCGCTCCGTAAACCTGTTCAAGGGTCAACAGTGGGAAAGATTGAACAATACTTTCTGGTGATAATCCGTTGCGGAAAGTATATACAACGGAGTCTAGAGAAATTCGTGTGCCTGCAATCCAGTAACCATTGTCCCGATATTCTACATAGGTTTTAACTTCTATAACTGGCATCAATTTACCTTGAATATATCTATTGAGATCATATAACTGAAACAGAAAACTAACAAGCGAGAGTTAGCCACCTAATTTATTAGGTGGGCGTGGAGCGAACCGGGATTCATCCCGGCTCTTGTATTATTTGCCTTTTTGATTCTCTATATACCTTTTGACGGTTTCTGTGTTAGCGTTTCCGGTAGTTGAGCAAAAATAACTAGGAGACCAAAGAGTTGGGAGTTTTAGCAGTTCAGGGAACTCTCTTCTAAGATGATGGGAAGCTCGCCCTTTTACTATGCATGATTATTACTGATGGAGCGAAAGTAGGATCTACCTCCAAGAACATGTGGACGTGATCTGGCATTATCTCGCTTTGCGATCAATCGCCAGTTGTTTTCTGCGCATAAATCAAAAATAATATCTTGTAATCTCATTTTTACCTTCCCGACGAGTACAGACTTCCTTCTCTTAGGGCACCAGACAAAGTGGTAATTCAGCAATGTTACCGAATGTGGATTTGTCCTGAAAATATTTTCAGTTATTGCACTCATAGATGTTGACAGTGGACGTATAGTCAATATATATTATAAACAATAAGGGAGCAACAAGATGTACGGATGTCAGCAGCACTTAATAACTACAACACCGGAGAATCAGGCAGTCATAGAGTTTATTTGCTCGGAGGCTAATAAGCTTACCAATTGCGGTTTGTATTACGGCCGTCAAATGTTATTCAAAAATGGCAAATACCTTAATAATGCCGAGTTGGACAAAGTCATGAAGAGTAACGTCCACTTTAAAGCCATGAGATCGGCATGTGCTCAGCAAACACTGCACGGAGTTGTTGAATCTTTTAAGTCTTACAAAGCCCTCAAGAAGAAGTACGACAAAGGGCAGTTGACAGACAAGCCTAGAGTTCCGAAATACCGGAAAAAGGGCGGCTTAGCTATCGTTAGTTATCCTGCTCGATGGGTGAAACGTTGTCTAGGCCAACTAAAATTTACTTTAGGAAAGCAGGTTAAAGCTTGGTTTGGAATTGAGCACTTCTTGCTTCCGATGCCATCCAATATCGATTTCAAGTTGATAAAGGAATATCGATTTGTCCCTAGGAATGGCTGTTTTTATCTAGAGTTTGTGTACGAGAGAGAAAATGTTGAGCCAATCGCACCAACGAATAATGTTTTAGGTATTGATCCAGGTCTAAGTAACTGGCTAACTTGTGTCTCTAACGTAGGTAAGTCATTTATTATAGATGGCAAAAAAGTTAAATCTCAAAACCAGTGGTACAACAAACGTGTAGCTGCGATCAAGAAAGGGAAAGCCCAAGACTACTGGGATGATCAGTTAGCCTCTTTGACTGAAAAGCGCAACAGGCAGATGCGCGATAATGTGAATAAAGTAGCTAGGTTTATCGTCAACTGGTGTCAAAGGAATGAAGTTAGTACAGTCGTATTTGGATGGAACAAGCGGAACAAAGACAGTATTAACATTGGAAAAAGGAATAACCAGCAGTTCGTGCAAATTCCTACTGCTAAGTTGAAAAATAGAATTGAGCAGTTGTGCCTTGAACACGGTATCAAATTTGTTCAGACAGAGGAAAGTTATACCAGTAAAGCCAGCTTCTTAGATCGTGATTTTCTACCTGTACTTGGTGCGAAACCCGAGGGGTGGAAACCTAGCGGAAAAAGAGTAAAGCGTGGTCTTTATAAGTCAGGGAAAGGCGCATTAATTAACGCCGACTGCAATGGAGCTTGCAATATTCTTAGGAAAGTAGCGACACAGCTAGGGTTCCCCCTAGCCGAGGTCGGTAGAGCAGACTTGAACCTGCCACAACGATACAAATTGGACTCGTTATCTAGATCGTATCGTGAAGCGTCGTGCAGCGCGGTTTTAACCCGCGTAACGACACGACTCTTAGAATCCACGCGGTTTCAACCCGTGGAGAGTTCAAAACTGGAACAAAAAACTGAGATAAATACTGAGGCATTCTAGTCTTGTCTGCCAATTATTCTGAAACTATCGATATAGCAATCAGAACTTAGATACAGATAAGTATTTTTACTTACGCTACCAGATTGGGGGCTCCGGTTTCTCTGGATATCCCCTGAAGCGCGGAGGCGTTTTCTGGTTGCTTTGCCGATGCGATCGTTAAGGATGGGTTTTGGTCGGATACAAAGTACCCGCAAGGGTACTGTAAAGTTTCCTAAAATTTGCCATCATAACTAGTATAAAGCCTATTTAGAGTAATCCTTGCATAAAAATCCCAACTCAAGGTGATAAGTAATTAAGGAGTAAAGTTACCCACTCCTAATTAACTTGATAAAAGGTTCTAACGAATCGGTAATTTCTGAAAACTTATAGGAGTCAAATCATCATGGAAAAACATCAACCAATAGAATTTTCCCTAGAACAAGAATTCAATCTTAAGGTGTTTGAGACGCAAATTCAAAACATCGACCTTGACCAAGCCAAGAATCTTCTGTGCGAGCTCTATAGACAGATGTCAATTCGTGAAATTTATTTCAGGAATTTCGTTAAGCACAGTTTAATCGGAGATCCTCCACCTTGGAGTGAGTAAGCTCAGGGGGCAAGGGATGAAAGTAAGCTATAAGCTTATGTGCTACGCACACCCGTGCGCGTTCAGCTATCAGCTATCAGCTTGTATAGCTAAGCATTCGTTTAATTTATTGCGAATCGGCGCAGCTACCCTGGGTTTATGTTAAGCATGATAGCTGACCGCTGACCACTGACCGGTGACCACTGACGGCTAAATGCTTACTTTTGTCTAATACGGTAAATTTGCAAATTAAATTCTGATTAGCTTAACCCAATTCTCCGGAATCCACAGCTAAATTACTGAAGAAACAATAAACACAGCAATTAGAGTCAAGGCGACTGAGACAGAATAACATTATTAAGTGCATCATGTAGGTAGCTATAAATACATTTAAACTGAATTGCTAAATTATCGATGAATTCAGTAACTCAGCAATTCAGGGTTATTTCTCACCTACTTACTGTTCAAATGGTCAGTTAACCAAGGCTCTCTAGCTTTAATTCACAATCAAGGAGTATCCCATGGTAAAACAAATGTGCTGGTTATCGAGCTTT
>NZ_JAAHHZ010000499.1:0-3558 GCF_010672005.1 Moorena sp. SIO4A5
TGGAATAGGGAATAGGGAATAGGGAACAGGGAATAGGGAATAGGGAACAGGGAATAGGGAATAGGCAAGATTGAAAAAATCCTGTTTATCTCATACTTATGAAAAACGCTGTATATTACATCCACTAAATACTCGTTATTTTTGGGATTTTAACCATTTATGAATTATCTAACTTTAGATAAATTTTGATAGATTAACTATCCAAAAATAAACCCTTAAATAACTATCAAATTTATAGAGGTTTTAAAATCTCATCATATCTGTTTTATAATGTTCCCGATTCCCGATTCCCGATTCCCGATTCCCTGTTCCCTTTTTCTATCAATCCTTTGTTCACAACTCAAATACAAACGCTATCTAACTGTTACTATTAAGTACAGTTTTGTACTCAACCAAGTTACTACGCTGTCCTAGCAATCGATTTAGGTGAAATTGAATCTGACCTTGGACTTGAGGAAACTTGCCGATCATGCAAGAGAGACTATAAAGTAAAGCATCTTTTGAGCTCAAACCTGTTTGGGACTTATGACGATAGATCCGGTAACTCATCAGAGGATAACCAAGCAACAGCAATAAGCTCAAGCCATGGGTGAGCCATGCGATCGCAAATACTAACAGGGGTAAGAGTAATCCCCAGAACCAAATGCTCCGGCTTTCTTTCACCCAATGGCGTTCTGGAGTGTGACCGTGTAACCAGGCTCCCTCAGCGTAAGCATGACCTGCTCTTAAGAACCGCTTCCAGCACTGACTAAAACGAGTCATTTGGGCATCATGCCAAGTCATTTCAGCATCTAGGCGAAAAATCTTCCAACCCCTTTGGCGCAGGCGCAGGCACAGTTCCGGTTCTTCACCAGCAATTAGGGTAGGATTAAACCCTCCGACTTGTTCAAAAGCTTCTGTACGCATCATGGCATCACCACCACAGGCGGAAGCTTCACCCACTGGTGTATCCCACTCCATGTCGCACAATCGGTTATATATAGATTTTTCAGGGAAGCGTTCTCGTCGGCGACCACAGACTACAGCGACATTAGGGTTGGCTTCCAGTTCCCCTTGAGCATAGTCGAGCCATCCCCCTACTACCTCACAATCCCCATCCACGAATTGGACAAACTTAAGATTTGGCTCTAAATGTTTGAGATAGATATATCCCGCATTCCTAGCACGAGCTGCAGTAAACGGTTTAGATAGGTCGAGTCCAATCACCTCTACCCCTAAAGAATGAGCGATTTCCACACTGTTATCTGTGGAGCCAGAATCGACATAAACCACACGAGCGGCGTTCTTAATCACAGACAGTAGACACTGACGTAGGCGTTCACCTTCATTGCGTCCAATCACAACTAATCCAATTTGCTTCACACCTTGGGGTTTGTATTCTACAGCTGAGAGATTGTTCATCGTTTAACTGCTTTGAGAATTTAGCTCTTTTCTTGGACGAGGCAAAGAATTGAAACGTAGAGGTAGCACTGAAACGCTGTTTCCCTGTAAGCATATGCGCTACGCGCACGCGTGCGCGTTCAGCCGTCAGCCGTCAGCCGTCAGCTTATTTTATTCAAAAACACCGATTGCGCTACGCGCACGCTGCGCGAACAGTAGTGTGGCCATAAGTTTTTAGCTGATAGCTGATACGCGACACGCTGATAGCTGAATGCTTATGTTTCCCTAACGCTATCGTTGTTGGTGAAAGATTTTAGCCAGATTAAACTGTAGCAGATTCACCCTTGTACAGCTTTCTAGGGAAGTTTACAGAATCAGGAATTTTGATCGATAAAGTCTATGAGAGCATCATACTTGGGTGAACTCTTTTGGTATACATGTTCTAAAGCACCCCAGCTCCCCCATTTAGTCGGCTTCTTGATATCAGAAAAGTGCATAAATAAGCCACCGCCCTGATTCTTCCATTCATTCAGGAGTTGTGTATAAATTTTGTACATTTCTGGATGTCTATTAAGCTCAATGAAAAACTCAGTTAGTTTTTGATTATCGGACTTGACAAGATGTTGACCACCTTCGTAAACCACTAACTGTAGTTTTCTCTTAGCTGCTACTTTTTGATGATAGTTAAAAATTTGATCAATATCACTTAAACTCTCATAGTCTTCTTCTGTGGGAAGTAAACCCCCGGATTTGATCTGCTTAAACGCTTTTGACACTCCGCCATCGGGTTCATTCAACCAAGATTCTATGGTGCTTTCGTTTTCTTCCGCGTTTAAGCTGCCATTAAAATATCCCGCGATCGCAAAAGCATCAATACTATGTTGATAACAAGGAGTATTACCCTCTGCTACCCACAAAGGACAATCCAAAGCAGCATTTTCCAAACCAAGCCATACGGTATGGGTAGCCATAACAGACACAACGTTATTGCTGTCACTACCAAATACCTTTTTCCAAATATCAGACATTTGAGCAGTACGCATGCCATACCATTGCATGTATGCATCTCCTTTATCCTTGCCCCACCTAGCTTGACCTTGAGCTAAGGCATAGTTAGCTTGTTGGAATTGCCAATTCCACACTTCATTAGACAGTTCCACATAAACCCTTAGATTTGGATCTAAGGTATCTTTAACTATTTGGGAAAAATTAGTTATATACTCATCTGTAGCTTGATGGGGCATATTAAACCATGGATCAGCACCAATTCGATTGGCCAGTTTAACCATGATTTCTACAGGTACACCTTTACCGTAAGCGTAGGAGGCATCATCTACTTTTGGTCTATTTGCCCATTCCCCTTGCTTAGAATGATTGGTTTCCATCCAGTCCATAAAACGGATGGCTTTAAATTTTTTAATTTTATTGATGAATTCAGGATTAAATAGTTCAGACACGTAAGTGTCTTCATACTTAGCTTCAACAACACGAATGTTGCGAATATAATTCCCCGTGTGATTAGGATCCGTAGAGGTAATTATTAAATAGATACTAGCCCCAGATGGAGTGACATTAATTACATCTCTTCCTGGCCTTGACGCTACCTCATCTTTGGTAGCATCAAACTTGTATTCTATAGTGCCTTCTCCATCGTATAAAACCACATACTTTCCAGCTGGATAATTTTTCATCCCTGTAAAAAGTAGTGTAGCCACACGAGTATATTCAGGAGAAGCTTCTGGAGCAGGTAAAGACTTAACCCAGCCGTGTTCGTCTAAATCGAGTTTATCGTATTCCTCAGTATCCCATGAACCACTACAGCCTGTTTCTCCAGAGACACATTGAGTAATCCATGGTCTCGAAGATTTGAAGGCATCTAAGAAAGGAAGTTCAGTTGACCAATCAGCAATTCCATTCAGGTTAGTTCCTAAGTTACTAGTTTTATCCAGAGAGTTTTGAACCGTTGATTTACTTAAAAAACTATTAACTTTTTGATAAAATTGTTCAGGATATGTTGGATTAAGCGCAATGAATAAAGTTATACAAAAACTAAAAAAAAATAATGTAATTATTTGGATTTTTTTAAAAAATCTACTGTACACTAATTTTAACTATCAGGGCTAGCAAAACTGACTTTATAATTGGAAGTTATTGGTAAGCTGACTTCACTCAAGTAGC
>NZ_JAAHHZ010000005.1:0-51214 GCF_010672005.1 Moorena sp. SIO4A5
CTCCTCGGGGAGAGCGACCAATACAACCAGCACCAAATCCCCCCAAGGGCATGCCGTGCCAGGGACCATCATCAAGATTACTTGGGTAACGGACAGTATAAGGGTTATCCCAGCCTAGTCCCAGGGGACGCTGCCAGCTACACTCAGGAATTTTTGGGCGTGGTGGTTGATAGATCATTCCCTGATTGTCACATGCTCACATAACTATCGATTAAATATCGATCAAGGTAAGACTTTATTGTAAACATTTACAACAAATCCAGCCCGCTTGGCATAAAAATCATGATCTTCTCCAGATATATCAATAGAGCAGGATCACAACATGTTGTTAATTACTATAGCTGCTGTAGTCAAGTTTGACAGTAAAACTTGACTGTTTCAATAGTCCTGGTCTGTAAATTCAAAAAAATTTCTCTAAGTGATCGCGAGGGAAAACAAAATGGTAACGAGAAAAAGCTTTTTCTTGTTGACGGGAGGTTTGCTCATTTCCTTAATGTTCCCGTTAATGGTAAAGGGTGAGGGCAAGCAAACCATCAGTGGTGAGTTTTACAATCCTTACCAAGTACCGGTAGACCGGGCTAACACTATCAATTCCGTGTTCATTCCTAAGACTGGTTCGTTTACTGACTTTAAAAGCAGTTTTATCCCAGACCAGAATATCTACAAGGTGAACTTTCCCATAGAAAAGAAACCTGACATAGGTAAACTTCGCCCGACCTCAAAGATCAGCCCAGCCCTAGAGCGGTTGCGCCAGATTAAGAGACCGAGTGATGATATTGAAGTCATTGTTACTTTCAAGGAAGACCGGCGAATTCCCCTCATGCCAGAATTAGGGCAAGGGGAGAAGCGTGGAGAGCGAGGTACGCGACGCCACAAGGCGATTGAAGAGCTCAAAGCAGCAAGAACTAAATCCCAGTTGAATCTAATTAAAAAAAACCAGGCATTCCGTACATTTAAACCAACTGAACACTTTTGGATTGTCAATGCTGTGGCTGGAAAGACACAGATTGGCAAGATTAACCAATTGGTTGAATCCCAAGATGTTGCTTACATTCAACCAGTAGAAGGAGGGGAAAAGCCACCGGACTCCATTAGCAACAATGATGTTGATGACGGTAGAGGTTTAATTGTATCCGATCCCTACTTCAATCTGGGACTAACTCAACCTTGGATTGGTCTTCTCGACACTGGAATCAGACGCACCCATGTCCTATTCAACTCCCCAAGCAATATTGCCTTAGTAAGAGATTGCGTTAACGGTGGTCCAAACTGCAACGATACTTCAAACCCTGGCTACGACCCCTTTGACACTTTCTGGAATCACGGAACTAGCTCCGCCGCCATTATCAGTGGTAACAATCGATTGGGGAATGCCTATCGGGGTGTGACTGGAATACGGCTAGACAGTTGGAACATCTATAGCAACTTTGGTCTCAATACCACCGCCACCCTTAGGGGCATTCAAAGAGGAATCGCTCTGTTTGATAAAGTACTTGTTGGAGAGATTCAAGCCAACGAGTCGGAAACAGGAACAATCGCCACCGCTGCTGATAATGCTTATGATGCTGGTGTGATTTTTGTATCTGCTAATGGCAACTTCGGACCTAGCAGTAGCACAGTTCGTTCTCCCGGAATTGCTCACAAGGTAATCGGAGTCGGCGGCTTCATGACAACTGATCAGACCCAGTACAATAGCCAGGGTCGTGGTCCAGCTACTGATGGTCGCTACAAGCCAGATATCCAAACTCCCACATTTAGCGAAACCGCTAGTAACGTCTCTGACAATGCTCTGAGGGTCTTTGGAGGAACTAGTGGGGCAACCCCTTACGCCGCCGCTGCTGCTATGCTTTCCCGCAATTGGCTCCGACAGTTCGGAACATTTGATCATGGTCAAACCTACGCCTTCATGATTCTTTACGGACAGAATCCCTATCCCTATAACAATACAGAAGGTGCTGGCCCTCTAAAGATGGCAACTAATGGTTGGGCAAATTGGGGTAAAGTAGTAGTAGGCAACGGAATGACTATTGACATTCCAATTAATGTCACTGCTGGCAAAAAAGATTTTGATGGTGCACTGTGGTGGCCCGAATCTGCATCCCAGGCTCACAACGACATTGATATCCACCTGATTGATCCCACAGGAACTGAAAGAGCCAGGGGTTTCTCAGCTGTGAGTGTATTCGAGCGAGCAAGGGTTTCCGGTAGTCTGACACCTGGTACTTGGAAGATTCGGATTCGTGGATTTAATGTCCCCACAGGCTCCCAGGTGGTTTACTGGGCATCCCACATCCGTAACTAATCTGTAACTAATCCGTAACTAGCACATAGTACTAGCTTATAGTACACAGGAAGATAAATGTTATGCAAACAAATTATCGGATCCTACTCATAGCAATCATCTTCCTGGGCGCTAGTTGTCTTGGATGTGAACTGGGCAAAACCACTCCAGACGGTTTGGCAACCGTCTGGAAACCTTCAACTACACCATTGAGAGTATTACCAGTATCACCTTGGTACAGGCGATTGGTCAAACCTGAGGCTCTCTTCCTCACCCAAGCGAGTATGGATAACAACAGACAGACTTTAACAATTTTTGCGGACAAACCCTTTTATCGTGAACGACCAGAACCTGAGATAACTTTAACAGGAGTTTTGCAATCATCCCCTGTTCGGGTTGGTCCCAATACACGAGATATGCCCTTCAAGCTTGAAACTCAAACAGAAACCCTGAGTGTCTACGTCAGCAGTCGTGAAGAAGAAATATTGGATCGATTTGTTAATCGCAAGGTGAGGGTGATTGGTAAGCGAGTTGACCAGCGTGCAGAGGGTTATGACTTCGAGATCTGGATTGGCTCGATTAGTACAAATGATGATTAATTATCTACTAAGCATTCAGCTGATCGCTGATAGCTGAATGCTTACAATTGTTAACTGGAGTACGATTACCGATTACCAATGACCGCTTACCGATTACCAATAACCCCACAATCCTATGTTGCATCCCTTTTAGGGATTTTAGATAAAAGGGATCACAAATCAGGCTATTGATTTTATAGTTGAGCTTTCTTCTAAAGACTCCAAGGTTTTAAGCAGACGAACTGCTGAGTGATAGGCTTCTTCAGTTAATTCCTGACGTTCCTGAGAGCTATCAACTAGGTCATTCACCACTAACTGCAAGCAAACAATCATTGGGGTCAGGTGAGTTCGCACTTCATGGGAGGTATTGACTAACTCCTTTTTGACCACATTTTTAACCTCTCCATTGCTATTGTGCTCAAACTGCATCTTGTACAAACGAGAGTAGTAACCGTCCTTGTTAAGCAGTTCCTGATGGGTGCCAATCTCAACCACTTGCCCTTTGTCCATAACCACGATTTGATCAGCTTTTTGGATCGTGGACAGTCGGTGAGCAATCACTACCGTTGTGCGATCGCGACAGAGTTCATCAATAGCTTGTTGTACTAGCCGTTCGGAAACCGTATCTAAGGCACTGGTTGCTTCATCTAAAATTAAAATATCTGGATTGCGCAGCAGCGCCCGGGCAATGGCCATGCGTTGGCGTTGTCCACCGGATAAGAGTACACCGCGATCGCCTACTTTGGTATCAAACCCGTCGGGTAATTCAATGATAAATTCATAGGCATTAGCTCGTTTCGCTGCTGCCATAATATCTGCCTCGGTAACATCTTTCATTCCATAAGCAATATTGTTGCGCACGGAATTATTAAATAAAAACGTATCCTGACTGACAACCCCCATAGCTTGTCTAAGGGAACGAATATCGTACTCCTTCAAATCTGTGCCATCGATAGTGATTCGTCCTTCAACTGGGTCATAAAATCGTGGCAACAAATCTGCCAAAGTTGACTTACCGGCACCGGAAGCACCCACTAATGCCATAGTAGTGCCTTTGGGAATCGACAAATTCACGCCATTGAGTACCAAATCCTGATGACCAGGATAGGCAAACGAGAGATTTTCTATGCGAATTTCTTGGGATAGCTTCGTGTAGATATTTTTGCCATTGGTCATAATCGGTTTGTTGTCTCGCTGCAAAAAATCAGCCACGATTGCTGTACTAGCAGACACATTAGCAAACCGACTTCTTTGCCCATTCAACTGACTGATTACTGGTAACAAACGGAATAGTAAGAATAAATAAATCCCCAAAACAGTAGAGATCGCTTCCAGTTCTTCTGCTGAACTATCTTGCAACAGGAGATTTTTGCCCACAAAGACGATGGCTAAAATTGCCAATATTCCCGAGACTTCATTAATGGGGTTAATTGCCGCAAAATTAGCCTGGGATTGAAATTCAGCCTGTTCCCGTTCATCAATAACTTTTTCAATCCGTTGATATTCATCTTGTTCATTACTCACTGATTTTATTAACCGAATTCCCGTTAATATTTCCAGTAATGATCCTGAATATTTTCTGGATTTTTCTGATAGAATTTTACCAAATTGCTTAGACCGCCTAACAAAAAATTGATTAATAATGAATACGCCCAATAATAAAATACTTGTTGCAATAGTTAGTTGCCAGGAAATCGAGATTAGAAGAAATACAAATACAAAAATTGTGATTACCGTCGTAAATAATTGAATGGCAATTTTAATGGCATTAGCGGCTCGACCAATTTCTTGACTAATCCGATTTATAATATCACCAATTTTGGTCTTAGCATAAAAATCTAGATCCAGATCCAGGAGTAATTTAATCCCTTCTTTACGAAAGGTATTAATTAATTTTTTGGATAAATGGGTAGACACTAAGATATTGACATAGTTAGCTACATTTTTCAGGACAATAGCTAAGAGCACTACAAGTACCATTATCAGCACGCGATCGCCCCCTTCAAACCCCTCAAAAAGAGCCATGGTTTTCTGAATGATAGGGGGGGCTTTGCTTAGCTCTAGTTTCTTTTGACCTAAAAACTCCAGCACTAACGGTACAATTATCGTTGTACCGACACTATTAAACATGGCACTGGAAAATCCCAGCAAGACAGTCAATACAATCAAGATAGGATGGCGTAGTGCGTAGCTAAGGAGTAATCGATTAGGAGACATGATTACTGTTTTTTTATTGTTGAGTGTTGACTGTTGACTGTTGGTATAGGGGACAGGGTAAACGCATCTTGTCAATAAAGCGAGGGTAGTTCTCAATAAACCTGGCCTTATTGTGCTTATTGACAATGGCTTTTCCACATATAGTGTTTATTTGATTTTAAAAACACTATATATATAATTAAAAAAATTAGATGCGTTTACCCTGGTAAAGGGGAAGACTTACTTGTGCTCCATTCAAGCATAAACAGTCAACAAAAAAGCTGTTAGTTACTGAGCAAAATTATATGTTGAACAGCTTAGCAGATTATAAATCAGCAATAACATCTGCAATAACTGCCGCCATGGCATCAACACTATGGTACTTCACACATAGCTCCCTGGCTTGAAGTCCTTTATGATTGGCAGCATCTAGATTCTGAAATATCTGTTGAATCCCCTCAGCTAGTTGTTGTGGCGAACTAGGCTCAACCAAATAACCGGTATCACCTAAAATTGTTGGGATATCCCCAACACGGGTAGACAACACTGGCTTAGCCATTGCCATACCATCTGTCAATTTTAAGGGAAACTGAGCTCTAGCCGCCAGAGTATCTCGCTGGGGAACCACCACAATATGAGCTGCTGACACGACCTCTGGCATTTCTTCGACTGGGGTTCTGGGCAATTTAATAATCCAACGTCCCCATTTTTTGATGAGTTGTTGATCATAATCATCATAGGGACTGCCTCCGACAATCACCAATCTTAAGTCTGGCTGATTGAGATACTCTAGCGCTACTAAAACATCTTCAACTCCTTTGTGGGGTCGTGGCGCACCAGGAAACATTAATACCCGATACTCCGATAACCCATAACGCTTCCGGCTGTGTTCTGGGTCATAGTGCTCGGGGTCAAACAGATCGGTATCTTTACCATTGGATAGATAGACACCACCGAAGCGTTCCTTGAGAAACTGAGTATCTATAGTGATAGCATCAGCATAATTGACGAAGTTTTCTAGCCATTTGATATACAGGGGATGGTCTGGATATCTCAATTGACCATCTTTGGTAAAAATATCCCTACCGAACTGTTTAAGGGTTGGACGATACTGCCATTGGTCCCCACCATACCAACTTAGTTCCCAATCATCCATATCCAGGATGATTGGACGACGGCTAGTAAACTTTTTCAGCACAGACAGACCAAAACTGGTGGGTTTGGGTTTTACGGCATAGATAATATCGCCATCTATATTTTTTAACAGGTCTCGGGCAGCGGTTAAGACTCCAGGATATTTACCACCAGGGACGGAAGTAATGGTAAAACCAGAAGGAGGAGTGGCATATAACTCCTTCCCAAACATAAATCCCACAATCTCTATGGCATAGTTGAGCTTTTTCAGGACTTGTCCGAGCAAAAATGCCCGGATAGCACCACCTCCGGACAAGTCACTGACAACTAGGGAAACTTTTTTGTTCATCGGATTTTGATAAAACTGGTACACGATACATGGTGATCAACCTCTCGTGTGAAAGTGATTAGTCCCCTCGGGTTTAGCAAGATGTCCCAACTACCACGCACTAATGGTCACTAAAGAGGGAGTTGGGAGTCGGGAGTCGGGAGCGGTGCGACCCGTGGCGAATTTAATTACGGGTCAAGCGCAAGCCCTGGGAGTCGGGAGTAGGGGTAACAAAATTGAATTTACCTCATAATTATGGAATTGTCCGATAATCTCAACTCGGGAGCTATTCGGAAGTGCTTACCAGCTAAACCCTTAGTGCTAAGGGTCAAATCTCAGGAAGACCAACCATTACCTTTCGATTTAGGTGGGGTGATTGACACTTTGCTAGATAAAGACTTTAATCAGGGAAATGGAAAATGGCGCATAGAATCAGAATTCCCGTTTCAAGTGCTATAATCTCAGGTGTGATCAACTATCACCCTTTCCACACCCTAATCTAATCAAACAAAAAATCGACGAACGACACTAACCCCTAAAGCGTTGAACGTTTCAGGGGTGTGGTAGATAGAAATTTAGAATATAGTTCAGAAGGGGAAGAAGGGAAACACAGGGAACAGAGGTAAGTAAAACTTGACCATTAGATCTGGCCAATCGGCAACCCTGTCCCTATGTCCCTACTACATAGTTTTAGATCTTGGAATTGGTGATTATAGTTAATCCTTAATTATACCCTACAAGGGACGCCTAAGGCGAACATCCTTAATCCTTAATCCTTAATCCTTAATCCTTAATCCTTTATGCTACGGGAACCCTAAGGACATTATCCTTGACCCCATGGCGCTTCTGATGCCATTGCCAGGCGTGGGACAAGATGGTGTTGATATGGGAATATTGGGGATACCAACCCAGAAGTTGTCTGGCTTTGTCACTACTACCGACCAAAGCGGGGGGATCACCAGGACGGCGATCGCATTCTATAGCTTTGATGTTTTGTTTTGTGACAAATCTGGCTGCTTCAATGACTTCTTTGACTGAGAAGCCGTTGCCATTGCCTAAGTTAAAGATTTGACTATCCCCACCCTTTAACAAATAGTCCAACCCCAAAACATGAGCAGAGGCTAAATCTTTGACGTGAATATAGTCCCGAATACAAGTTCCGTCAGCTGTGGGATAATCGGTACCAAACATGGAGATGGACTCCCGTTTACCTAAAGCAGTGAGCAGCACTAAGGGGATAAGGTGGGTTTCGGGAGTGTGATCTTCCCCTAGCCTACCCTCTGGGTCAGCACCAGCGGCATTAAAATAGCGGAAGGTTACGGATTTTAAATCATAGGCGGTATGGAAATCCGATAGAATCCGCTCTACCATTAATTTACTCGCCCCATAAGGATTAATTGGGTTTTGGGGATGATCTTCTGGAATCGGTACAGTTTTTGGTACCCCGTAGGTAGCACAGGTAGAGGAAAAGACTAATTTCTTAATAGATGCTGCTACCATAGCTTCCAGGAGTGTTAGTGTCCCGGTGACATTATTGCGGTAATATTTAGCAGGGTCAGTTACCGACTCTCCTACATAGGCATAGGCAGCAAAGTGCATCACTGCACTGATATCATAGTCACTAAAAAGATTGTCGAGTAATACCCGGTCATTGGTATCACCGACAATTAGCTTCACCTTTAGAACGTCTTCGACTATGTCTCGATGACCATAGACTAAATTGTCTAGAACCACCACGTCGTAGCCAGCTTCCAAGAGTGCTAATACAGCATGGGAGCCAATATATCCGGCACCCCCTGTAACTAGCACAGTTGCTTTGGATTGCGACACTTGAATACCT
The DNA here is from genome assembly GCF_010672005.1 of Moorena sp. SIO4A5. Lineage (NCBI taxonomy): Bacteria > Bacillati > Cyanobacteriota > Cyanophyceae > Coleofasciculales > Coleofasciculaceae > Moorena > Moorena sp. SIO4A5. The sequence goes on from NZ_JAAHHZ010000005.1 coordinate 8,358, forward strand.
CGCGCTTACTAGATTTTTGCTTTTACCAAATTATTCCCTGGGATAGCTTGTAATTCCGCAAAATTCGGTAAAATAGCAATCCCATTAGGAGATGCCAGAGTTGATTTGGTGATGCTTAAACCTAATTGTGACGCAATAGTCAAGCTGATTAATTATGCCGCTTAATTATTCTGGCTTCAAGCCCCACGTCCTAGCGGTAAGGAGGTCGTGGGATTCAATGCCTGTCAGATGCGCTTTGACAACAGTTAAAACAATGTCCCATCCATCAGGATGCTCACGGGGGAGTGCTTATCTAGTTTGGGGTAAGGTAGTATTTCTGAGATAATCACAACCAAGATGGATGTCTTAAGGAAACCCTGAGGCTAATAACGGCTAATAACAAAGGCTTGGTTGTCATCCCACACTTTCGAGATAGCAAAGTGTGGGTGGTTATCACTGTGCGTCCCTAATCAACTAACTTGACAATCAACTAATTTCACACGACCAGTCTGAACATTATCAAATATCCGATTAATCTGGTGGCGTTCTGCGTCGCTTATATTGTAATCGCAGAGGAAGGCACTCGTCAGCTGTAAATACTCTTGACGGCTCAATTGACCCCTGGTAATCATCTGGTTTACCATTGTCTCTATGTCCAGGTTGGATTGGCGTTCAGGTGTAGACGCCACAGATTTATGGTTTAGTCGGTGGGAAATCAAAAATGGCCATTCTGGGGATAGAGCGATTTTCATGGTTATTTAGCACCTCTGTATAATTCAATCGAGCCAACCTTAACGGTTAGGGTCAAAGGAAGTATTTCGAGTAAAGAATAAATTTTGGTATAATAGTTTACTAAAAACCTCCTTGAACATTTACTCTCTGTTTATTCTCTGTACCAGGTAAGCTGGCAGTGTCTTTACCCGTTTATTATTATCATGACACCGCCATTAAAAGCAAGATATCACAGCAAAGAAAGAAAAAAACACTTAATTATTAATGCTACCGACTGATTTGCTAATTAGTAGACAAAATGGCGAAGAAATAATTCCCAAACGGTTGCTGATTAACAATCAGACCTGTGCTATGGCAGCTGAGTTAATCCACTGCTTTATTGAGGCTACTGGTAGTACCCAAGGGGAACTAGACCGTAAGTTGTCTGATTGGGAAGGAGATAGTCCTGACTACCGGGTTAAACGAGGTTTAGCCCATATTCTTAAAACGAGCTTCAGTACCTTTGAAGTTGTTAGCCCCATAGACCCTAAGGAACTCCGTCAACGAGTCTTTGCTCTGGCGGCTCAATCTGTTCCTAGTCGCCAGGCAACTCAAGAGACTCTAGAAACCCTCAGCACTGCTTTATCTAAGGAATTAAACCAGGAAGTGTTGCCTGAGCAAATTTCTAAAGGACTTTATGCGGATTTACACGAAAATCGTATTCTGACTCAGTTCGATCACCCAGCACCAGAGGCATTACTACATCGCTATAATTTATCTCAAGTTCAGGGTATTTTTTATCGGGCATCTGAGATGACTCTGAATGCTCACCGGAATGTTCCAGGGGAGTATAAGCTATTAATCCGCTATTTGAAGTTGTTTCAGCTGATGACCTACATTGAAGGGGATGCGGATCATGGCTTCACGATTACTATTGATGGACCGACTAGTTTATTTAAGCCGAGTACTCGCTATGGTTTAGCGATCGCAAAACTGATTCCAGCCTTACTACACGTTACTAAATGGAGTCTCAAGGCTACCTTACAAAGCCGTGACCCTTACAGCGGTACGATCAAGACGGGGCATTTTAGCCTTAATGACCGCTGTGGCTTGGTGACTCACTATCCCCCTGGTAAACCCTACGACAGTATGTTAGAAGCTTCCTTTGCTAAGCGTTGGGAATCTCAGAAAACTGAGTGGGTCTTAGAGCGAGAAGTGGATTTAATTCCTATTCCTGGTAGTGTGATGGTGCCCGACTTTCGGATTGTTCATCCTGATGGGCGAAATTTCCTATTAGAAATTATTGGTTACTGGCGTCCAGAGTATTTAAGGAAGAAATTCGCTCAGGTGCGCAAGGCCGAATGTGACAATTTGATTCTGGCGATTTCGGAACGGTTAAATTTGGATAAAGCTGGGGTTACGGTGAAGAATTTACCAGCTCAAGTTGTTTGGTTTAAGGATAAACTTTCACCGAAAGCTGTGTTGGAGCTTTTGGAATAGTTTGGGGAAAGGTACAGTTGTTGAGGGTTATAGCAGGGAGCAGGGAGTAGGGAGTAGGGAGTAGGGAGTAGGGAGTAGGGAGTAGGGAGTAGGGAGTAGGGAGTAGGGAGTAGGGAGTAGGGAGTAGGGAGTAGGGATGCATCGCTTTTCTCATACTTCGTGCTCTGTTGACAACAAGGATAGGTTGACAATGTAAACTTTTATTACTGGATTCAAAACTTCTGGACAAAAGAGTGTTAATAGTGCTGATAGACTTCTTTCGTTAGTCTGTAGTCTATGGGCTTACTCAGTTTCTCTATGCCGGTGATTACCCCTGATGCTATATGCTTAACTATTTTCAAAGTCTGCCTTATTCTGTAAAGGTTATTTTAGGATCGTTCATTGTTGGATTTATCTTGGCTGGATTGCTAAATATAAGTTACTTCCCCTCAATTTTAACTACACTTAATGATGAGGGTTTAGTTGACGTTACATTATTGGTTCAAACAGAAGACAATCAACCTATAGAAGGTGCAGAAGTACAATTTCACAGTAAGGGAGCACCAACAACTAAATATACTACAAAAAGTGGCTATGCTGAAATTAAAGTACCTGATCGAGAAAGTGTTGAAATTAATATAACTAAAGAAGGGTATGAAATTTTAGTGGAAATAATTAATCTGGAGGTAGATCCGGACACCAACAGAAAATTCAAATTAAAGTCTAATAAGTTATCAAAGTTAGAGTTGAAGATTGATTATCAACACTATACAGCGGAAAATGAAGTTTTTCCACTAACTCTATCCTTAATGAAACCGGATCTAAACAGTCCTTTAATTCAAAAAATATTGCAAACCATTGATATTGATAGTGTTCCTTTAGTAGCTCGTAATGATGTTTTTAACAACATCAATAAATTCATAAATGAGAGTGGCAATCAAGAAGTAATAAATGTTACTTCGGGTGTTCAGATCGCGAGTCAAGATAAATTGGATGATACTAAAGTATTAGTAAATAGAGAAGAAGGAGTTGGGGACTTTTCATTAGAATACACAAATAATTCTATTAAATTTCTACAAGATGATTTCTGTGAGAATTTGAGTTATGCACCGGTTTTAGGTCAATTTAATACCGATGATGACAGTAAATATACATTTTTAATGTATAATCATGATCAAGGAAAAGTACTTGGGAATATTATACAATACCCAAAGCTTTCAGATATTGTTAAGTATGGACAAAAAGATTACTATCGTTTGAGTGCCTGTAAAAATCGGGACGTTTGGATTAAAAATATTATTGCTAATAATCCTGATTTTCGTGGTTTGCTCGGCTTTAACTATCCATTTGTTATTGATATAAATGAATTTGAATCTTTTGGCTGTGGAGGCAATGGAGCAATTTTTTCAATTGAAAAAATTGCTTCATTGCCTTATGTTAAATTTATTGATTTGGTCAACAATAATCAAGAACCGGTCAGGATAAATTCTATAACTTATGATTCCATTAAAAAGAGTCCTTACGAGCTTACAGTTGCAGATCAAAGGAGTAGCATTTTTGAATCTAGTGATACTTGGACACAAGAACTCAACATTTCTTTGAAACCTGGGAATAATTTTTTAATCCCCATAGAGTTTGGTTTTAATGCTCAATATATTGAGGAGTATTATCATAATCTGGGTTTAAAATATTTTGATAAAAGTAAACTTGTTAATCTTAAAGATATTTATGTTACGAAGGCTTTATCGAAGCCAGAGTCGAAAAAATTTTCCAATACGTCAGATTATAAACAGCAAAACAGACTACTTACGACTCCTATCACTCTTTCTCAAGAGTTTATAAACAGTACTAGTTCTTTAAGTGAATTATCGGAGTTAATTCCTAATAGAATTGCTGTCGGTTCGATTTTAAATGTTAAGTCAATAAAAATAAATGGTAAAAGCATCGATATATTACCACCCAGTGATGAGCCTACTGTCTATATATCCACTTATCTACAGGCTGGAAGTTGTCCATACTTGGTGGTTTATGATCCTAAACAAGATGGCTGGTTAGAACTAGGCACAATTTTATATGCCAGAAAGAATAAATCCTTACAGCAGGAGGAGTTGCATAGCCTGGGGGATAGCGTATCGAAAATTAGGATAGAGGAACGAGAAGCAGAAATTACTTATATTGATGCACTTTCAATTGTTTACACTGACCCCGAAACAGAAAAGGTAGAGGAAGTCATTTATCCAATGACTGAGTTACAAAAGGTGGATGAAGACTATTTTAGTCTACATCAAGGAGAGGCTTTAGAGATTGACTTGGAACAATTTATTCCCGCTAATGCTTCCGATGTCAAACTCAAGATTAATGGTTATTACCAGGTTTTACAGGAAGAGCTGTCCTAATTTGGCCTATGGCAACGATGCTTGAATTATACTCCTAAGCCAAGATTGATAGGACTTTTGGCATAATTTAGTACATTAGTACTGGTTAACTTCAGTTAAAGGATTCGGTTAAAGGTAGAAAGAGGTTTTCCCTTTAACCTTTAACCGTCACCAAGGGCAATTTAGCCCTGCAGTTTCCCAACAGGATTATTCCTTCAAGGGTGTTTCAAATATCACCACATGGTTGAAATTGGGCAGCAAACGCTGAAGAGCTTGCTGATAGGCTTCCGCATCACTGCGCCGATGAAATCGAGCTACGGTTATGCGTTGCATCTTAGGTAGGTGCCGAATGACACACCACGGCTTTAATCGGTCTCGGTAAGTTTGTCGAGTTGATATCATATAGTGAAATACCCCATTTCTATGGGTTGTTTTAAGAAAGGCGATCGCCCAGTAGTTTTGCGGCCTCTTGGGTGATCGCCGAATATTCTATTTACTAGTAAATATGTAGTTGCGTAGTTTGTCAAGTCCAAAATGGGATTAATTAGGTTACGAGTTCGAGAATTAGCAGCGGAGAAGGGTTGGACCTTGAAAGAAGTTTCCGATCGTTCTGGAGTAACCTATAGCACTGTGGCTAGTTATGCCCGACGTGACGCCATGAGTATGACGGACTTTACAGCAATTCTGAAGCTAGCCCGGGCCTTTGATGTTATGGTTGAAGATTTGGTAGAGGTTATCGAAGAGTAGGGAGTCGGGAGTCGGGAGTCGGGAGTCGGGAGTCGGGAGTCGGGAGTCGGAACCCACCCCTAACCCCTCCCAGGAGGCAGGGCTGTTTCATTCTCGCCAAAAATAGATGGGGAGATGGGGAGATGGGGAGATGGGGAGATGGGGAGAAAAGGAGCGCGAATAGTCGGAATTTTGGCCAAATTTATCTAACCCTCCTCGAAGGCCGAATCACGAATTGTTAGTCATTGGAGTTGCTTCCTCCCAACTAATTTGTCAGATTTTAATGACTAAATTGGCGGATTTTTCGGGAAATTTTAGTTTATTTCCCTATCCCCCTATCCCCCTATCCCCCTATCTCCAATAATCGTTAACTTATTAAAGTTTGAAACAGCCCTGCCTCCCAGGAGGGGAAGAGCGGGAAATGGGGAGAATTATCCCGGAAATTATTGTGTATTTTGATACATATTTGGATTAATTTATACGTAGCGATGCAGCGCGGTCTTGGGGATTTCCCCCACTCGCTATTGCATCAAGACAATAAAAGTACCTACTCGCCCCTTTGTAAAAAACCTACCCTTGTATAGCAGTCGCCAGGGCAGGCGCGGACATGACAAAAGTCTCAAACCTAAATAAGCGCAAGAGTTTGACTTCTGACTTCTGACTTCTGACTTCTGACTTCTGCTATAAAACACCCCACACCACTTGTGATCAGAATTGCGATAGTTTGCAGATACTCGCATAACAAACATGGTAGGTTTACTGGATTGGGAAAACTTAGCAACAAAAGGCATGAAATTGTTTTCTATGCTTTTTGAAACTCTAACCACTTAAGAAGATTGAAACTCGGCAAACCTTACTTCCTCAAATTCGTTTTTCCTAGCTTATCAGTGATGGATCGCTACATCGCTGCTGAACTCATCCCACCGTTTCTATTTGGTGTTGGCGGGTTTTCATCTATTGGTGTGGCTGTGGGTAGCCTGTTTGATATGGTAGTCAAAATCACTGAGTTAGGACTATCTTGGACAATTGCTGCCCAAGTCGTGCTCTTAAAGTTTCCTGAGTTTATGTCCTATGCCTTACCCATATCAGTACTGCTCGCGACACTAATAGCATATTCTCGCTTGAGTAATGACAGTGAGTTAATTGCCCTGCGCAGCTGCGGTGTGAGTTTATATCGACTAGTTGCCCCTGCTCTGGTGCTCAGCCTAGTGGTCACGGGGATAACTTTCCTCTTCAATGAATTAATTGTTCCAGCGGCTAACTACCAGGCAACTATAACTTTAGAAAAAGCTCTTAATCAGGAAAAACCCGCTTTCGATGAAAACGGTATTCTGTATCCAGAGTATCAGACTTTTACCCAAACCAATGGCACAAGTACTCAGACAATCAAACGCTTATTCTACGCCAATGGATTTGATGGTCAGAGAATGAAAGATATGACTGTCTTGGAGTGGTCTAATCTGGGTAAGTTGAAGAAAATTATTCTATCGGAATCAGCCCTTTGGAACTCTAAGCAAAATACCTGGGATTTTTTCCATGGGTCAATTTATTTTATTAGTCCTAATACCTCTTTCCAGAAAATAGTAACCTTTGATCATCAACAAATCCCATTTCCTAGAGCACCCCTTGATTTAGTCACTAAAGCCCGTGACCCTTATGAGATGAATATTATTCAAGCCATAGAAATGATTAACTTGCTTAAGGGAGCTGGCGATCGCAAAAAACTCCGGATGCTGCAAGTGCGGATGCAACAAAAAATTGCTTTTCCATTCATTTGTATAATCTTTGGCTTAGTGGGAGCAAGCATGAGTATTCGACCTAAACGAATTAGTAAAGGGACTAGCTTTGGGGTCTGTTTAATCGTAATTTTTGGCTACTACTTACTGAGCTTTGTAATCGGAGGTTTCGGTATAGCGGGAATTCTATCCCCAGTTTTAGCCGCCTGGTTACCTAATTTATTCGGTTTCGGAGCAGGAGGATGGTTATTGTGGCGATTGGAGGGTAATGGTTGATGGTAATTTTGAGTAGGGAGTAGGGAGTAGAGAGTAGGGGGAATAAAATTGACTGTACCTCATAAGTACGATCGTCAGTATTCACCCTAATACTTACATTAAATTTATCACCTTGGATGTTAATTTAAAATTCTGTAAGCATTCACGTGCGTTACACTGTTGTTTTTTTATTCGCTCAAGGGTAAGTATTCAATTCGGTCTTGATATTCCTTGGGAAAGGAAGCTCCAGCAATAATGATTAGCTCTGCGAGGGTTTCTCCAATATGATTGGATGGATCGATTACAAAAATCCCCGGTACGTGCCGACTCTCTGCGAGATGGTCTACTAAATGTTTAGGCATAGATTTCCGATTGTTTGTTACTAAAATAAAATCATGAATCTCACACCAGATTAAAATCTCTGGATCGAGAGTTCCTTTAGGAGGAGCGCCTGGATCGCCGATCCTTCTGACAATAAGTTCTGGTGCTTGGCGCATCAGTTGGGTTCGGTAAAGGGAGGCGATATGCTCGTCCAGTAAATATTGGATCGTCATACAGCGCTCTTCGCTTGGGATGACTCTCGCTCCAGAGCGGCTTCTGCTTTCAATTGCCGGAACCTCTGTCGTGCAGGAGAAGGATTCTGTTTTTGTTCTTCTCGTTGTTGGCGGCAAAACTCTAGCCAGTCAGCTAAGTAAGCGCTGACCTCTTCTTTGTTGTGTAGATAGTAGAGAATAGTGGCATGAACCTGTTCTAAGGTAATGGTGTCAAATTGTTGGGTAATTTCTTCAGGGGTTCTGGCGCGGTAGATATATTCGTAGAGGACGCTTTCGATACCAATGCGGCTACCTTTGATGCGAATGTCGTCAGAGGCTAGGAAGTCGAAGTAGTCTTGGATTTCCATGGCAATTTGCAATTAATAAAAAAAGTTTTAAAAAAAAAATATGAGGCGCGAATACAATTTTTAAGTAGATGTAAACTACATTTAATTTTACCGTTATTATTTTTTTTAAGTCAACCTATTCGTTTATAATGGAAACGTGATTGCTAGGGATAAATCAAACTTTTGACCATTGTTTTCCTGGTAAGAATCCAATCGTTTTTTAGCATCCCCAGGATCGATATCGAGGCACGTAAGCATTAGGCTGTTCGCGTAGCGTGCGCGTAGCGCATGAGCTTAGATCTGAATGCTTACAAAATTGTTAAAATTGAAAATAATCAATGGCTATTAACCAGTTGAAATTTTCAATTTTAACTAATCCCAGTTATTCCTAAACTAACCCCAGTTAGTTCTAAACTGCGACAGCAGTCGCCTTCAGTTCAAAAATCATATTGATTACATCTTCTACTACCTTATCAGGAGTAGACGCTCCAGAGGTTACTCCTACTACTATCGAACCAGAGGGAAGCCAATTTCGTGCTACTTCCACCTCCTGATGCAGGGGTTTATGCTCGATTTCATCAGCAGAAATAATCCGGTTGACACTGTCAATGTGATAGGATGGTAGTTCTCGCTCAATCGCAATTTCTTGCAGGTGAGTGGTATTGGAAGAATTAAAACCACCAATCACAATCATCAAGTCTAGCTTTTCTTCCACTAGCTCCAACATGGCATCCTGCCGTTCTTGGGTGGCATCACAGATGGTATTGAAGCTTTGGAAGTGATCGTTTAAATTAGACGTACCATATTTCTTCATCATGGTGCGCTCAAAAAGTTTGCCGATCTGCTCGGTCTCGGTCTTGAGCATAGTAGTTTGGTTGGCAATCCCAATCCGCTCTAAATCCTGCTCCGGGTCAAAGCCAGCTGAGATAGCGTTTTTAAATTTATCGAGAAATTCCTCCCGGTTGCCACCATTGAGAATGTAGTTGGCAACGTATTCCGCTTCTTGTAGATTCAGCAGCACTAGATATTTTCCGGCAAAGGAACTCGTTGCTACCGTTTCCTCGTGTTTATATTTGCCGTGAATAATGGAAGTGTACTCTTTTTTCTTATGCTTCTCTACCGTATTCCAAACTTTGGACACCCAAGGACAGGTAGTATCTACAATCTTGCAGTCTTTCTCGTGGAGCAGCTGCATTTCCTGAACACTAGCACCGAATGCTGGTAAAATCACTACATCCCCAGCACCGACAACAGAGAAGTCTTTCTTGCCATCCTCAACGGCAATAAATTTTACTTCCATTTCCCGCAAGCGCTGGTTAACAGAGGGGTTGTGAATAATTTCATTAGTAATCCAGATCCGTTCATTGGGGAAGTGGGTGCGGGTTTCATAAGCCATGGCTACAGCTCGCTCTACACCCCAGCAAAAGCCAAATGCTTCTGCTAGCCGGATGGTCACATCTCCCTGTTGCAGCCGATAGTTCTTGGCACGAATCTGTTCAATCAGACTGCTTTGATATTCCGATTCCAACTGAGAGGTAACTTCGGCTTCGTGACCAAATCCTTTACGGTGGTAGTTATCTGATTTTTGGAGTGAGCGCTTGAAAGCTTTTGTATCCATTGAGCTATCTGAATAAAATTAATTATCAATCACTGCTATTACTATTAATTTACTTTTAATCAACCTTGACCTTAGTTACTATAGCAATCCTAAATAAATTGTGATAATTTTTGTTCCCTACTCCCTTCTCCCTACTCCCTGCTCCCTGTCCCCTTTGCTATCGGAATAGCTAATCCTTCTTGGAGGATAAGTTCCTCAAAGATTTGTAAACCATAGCGCCAGACTAAGTAACCTTGGGGACTCAGATGCAAGCCATCGGTACTAAGCTCAGGTTGCAGGTTGCCCTGACTATCAGCAAAGAGGGGATAGAGATTTAGATAAATCGCTCCTTCTGCGTGAGCGATCGCTTTTAGCTGCTGGTTCAGATTTTGGATGCGACTGTTGGGGATAGTAAGTAAGCGATCGCGTCCTTCCCAGGTTGCCTGTTCAGCACCATGGGGCAAAATCGATTGAAGGACAATCTTAGTTTCGGTATGGGCTCGCCGCAAGTAGCGAATCGTTAGCCGTTGGTTTTCTAGAATTGCTTCATCCTTGACCCCCCGAATTAGGTCATTGATGCCAATCATCACAAAAATTGCTTCTGGCTTAGTCTGATCCAAAATATCTAAGCGCTTGAGCAACCCTGCTGAGGTTTCCCCAGACAGTCCTTGATTAAGCCAGTAGCGTTTTGGGGGTAGCAGTGCATTGGGAAACCATAGGCTTAGAGAATCTCCCAACAGGACTGTTAACTGTTCCGGTTGTTGATTAGCCACTACCTGAGCTTCCTTCTCCAGCAGTGCCAGCCATTGTTGGTAATTTAACTGGTGTCGTGGCCCTAATTCAATTACTGGCTCAGGGGTAGGATTTAAAATTCGGGTAGTTACCACAGGATGGCTAACTGGATCTGACTTTGACTGGTGATACTCACCCAGTAGTAACCAGGTGAGAGTCACAATCATAAACCCATTGGCAGCAAGGGATATTAAAGCCCAAGGTGGACAACGCTTCAACTCAATGAACAAAAAATTTGCCTTATTTCTGTTCTAACATCCCTGAGGGCAAAGGTAATACCATCAGTTAACAGTTAACTGTTTACAGTTAACTGTTAACTGTTCACAAAACCTAGTTAAAAGCAATCGGCCATATCAGCAAAACGGTGACAGCTCCCACACTGACTCTTTGAGTTCAGTGTGGGCTTCCCAGCCAATCCAGCTATTGCTTAGGAGGCGCTGGGCTTTAAGAACGGACTGCCCTGCCGCTCTGTTTTTTTGGTCTTTTGTTTAATAATGTTTGACCAACTTTCCAGCATTTATGGCCTTTGGCCACGCTACGCGAACGGCTTTGAAAGTCAGTATTCCCAGTATAACACATAGATTGGTCTTTTGTGAAAGACTCTGTGCAAAATTCATCCCTGGAGACGAAACCGATAGATAGGGTCGCCTTAATCAAAAAGTTTTAACCCTTTTACGCATAACCGACTAACCATAAAGGCGACCCTATCCTTACGGTAACTTTAAACACTCATGCTGCGCATGTTCGTTGTGGGGCTTCTTTTGCCGGAAGCTAAAATTCAGAGCTACTAGCCATGTCTGTAGTACTACTGAAGTTACCCATGCTAGAACTAGGGATCACACTGGATTCCTTGACAAATCCAGCGTAAGCTTCCATACCGTGTTCGGCAATATCCAAGCCTTCCAGTTCTTCTTCTGGTGTCACCCGGATACCGAGGGTTAGTTTCAGCACGAACCAGACGATGCCACTAAACAGCACCGTGAAGCCCCCAATCGCTAGAATACCGATGATTTGGGTGCCAAGCTGACCAGCACTACCAGCGGTGAACAGACCTGAATCTTTAGCGAAAAGTCCAACGGCTAGGGTTCCCCAGATACCATTGACCAAGTGGACTGAAATTGCCCCTACCGGGTCATCAATTTTGATGTTGTCAAAGAAGGAAACGGAGAATACAACAATGATGCCACCAATAGCACCAATAATCACTGCTGAGAGATAAGTGACATTGTTACAGGGAGCGGTAATTGCCACTAATCCTGCCAAAATCCCGTTAATGATCATTGACAGGTCTGGCTTACCATCTTTTAGCCAAGCCGTCAAGGTAGCAGTAATCCCACCAGCTGCTGCGGCTAGGTTAGTTGTTACTGCAATATAGGGAACTGCCTCACTAGCAGCTAACTCAGAACCGGGATTGAAGCCAAACCAGCCGATCCAGAGAATCAAGCAACCAAGAGTGGCAATACTCATGTTGTGACCTGGGATAGCACGAGGTTCACCGTTTTGGTACTTACCGCTACGGGGTCCGAGGAAGGCAGCTCCCATCAAAGCCGCCCAGCCACCAACGGAGTGAACCACGGTTGAGCCAGCAAAGTCTGAGAATCCCATGGCACCAAGCCAACCATCACTGCTCCAAACCCAGTGTCCAGTGATGGAGTAGGATACCCCAACAATCAGGATGCTGAAGATTAAAAAGTCTAGGAACTTAATCCGTTCAGCAACAGCACCGGACACGATGGTGGCAGCAGTTCCAGCAAAAGCAGCTTGGAATAGGAAAAATACCGATATCGGTAGACCTGCCGGAAATGGATCTAACCCATAGGTAGCGGGCTCTTCACTGTTGAGGAAAAAGCCCGACAGTCCAATAAATGCGTTGCCTTTGCCGAACATAAAGGAGAAACCAATTGCCCAAAACGCAATGGTTGCCAAGGCAAAGACGATTAGGTTCTTCGAGAGAATGTTTACCGCATTCTTCTGGCGGCAGAAGCCGGTTTCTAGCATTCCGAATCCGGCATTCATGAAAATAACTAAAATAGCAGCTACCAATACCCAGATAGTATTGAGAGTTCCCTGAATTTCTGCTGGGGTAGGTGCCGCACTATCCTGGGCAACAGCAGCTGTATGCCAAACTAGAATAATTATCCCTGTCAGGGGAATACAGGCGAGCCAGTAGGGGGAAAAGGATTTTGCGATCGCTTTGAATGGCTCTAGATAAGGATAATCCCACGATGAGCGGGAGGCTTGGTGAGCCATAGGTCGCCTAGATTTTACTAGGGTACCTTTGTTTTTCATTGTTCGCTGAGATTTTGAACTTGTCATAATAAGCGTTAACTTACCTCTCTTTTAGATACACTTCCTCACACTGAGAAACTTCAGGAAACAAATTGTAAAATTAGCCACCGAAACCTAAGAGTCCATCGTTTTTCAAGGACTCATCATGACCTCACCCTGCTACCTTTACATACCTGATTGCTAGATGCTAGACCCCTGTCTGCGCCAGTAATCAGGGAGTTTCGTCAGCTAAAGCCTCGTCTTAAGACAAAACCCTACAAATAACTGGGACTATAGTCAAGGGAATTAAAGCATTATTTGAAATTTTTAATGAAATATTTCATTAAAAATTTCTGCAGGATACACCCTCTACATTGGTAGAGTTACCTGGTTAAGGGGATTTCAAACAGGACTTACACATTTGCACCCTAAATTACCCAATTATGGGTAACTGTGACATCATTACACACCATAATTGGGGGCTAGGGGGGCGAAATAAACTTCACCGCGTAAGTCCTGTCAAAGTGCGAACGCCACTTTGTCGCACTCAGCCCCCTGTGAGATGCTGCACCTCCAACTAACGGTTTACAAATTAATCCAGTTCTAGGTTCGAGTAACTGTGTTTTCTTGGTAGAAAATTGACCAAGCAATTTCGATAAAACTGTTACACGATACATGGTTATCAACCTCTCGTGTAAAAGTGATTAGTCCCCAAGACCCAAGTTTAGCAAGATGTCCCAACTACCACACACTAATGCTCACGAAAGTTTTCCGATAATCCGAACTGGGGAAGTATAACGGAAGTGCTTACCAGCTAAACGCGCTTGTGGTCTAGTCAACCCTAAGAAAGTGTTACCGCTTTCTTAGCCCACTTACATCCTTTCGGATTAGGTGGGGTTATTGACTAGTTGATAGCTTTGTATTTGAGGTGTTTTGATATAATATCTTTTTCTGTTATGATTCTGTATCAATAGATACTGTTTTTCACAAAAAATGAGCGTATTCAAAATTAGGTAGATGCCATGTCTAGTCGGGGATCTCATTGGGTGTGGAGTTGGGTGTGGAGAATTGGACAATCTCACGGGTATAAGCCGATCATGGTAAAACTATAAGAATGGGCATACTGTAGACTAGGCATGTATTTGATATGCTCAACGGATTAACTATGGAATTGTATAGATAACAGCAGTGAATCGAATTGACCAGGAATTGGCAACCTTAGAGGAAGCCATCATCCATTTGGCACAGGAATTCCAAACAACCTACTCTAACTATTTGACCTTTTTAGGTCAATGCGTGGGGCAGCAGCTGATTATGGCTGCCTATCGGATTTGCACTCAAGGGTATCCTGAGTCTTTTCTAAATTTGTCGGTTAACAGTAAGCAACAGTTACAGCAATCCCTACGAAAGCTGGCTCAAGAGACTCAACAACAGTTGCCATCACTCCTCGAACAGTGGCAAGAGTCAAGGTCAGCTACTACTGATGACTCTAATCATGACTTGGATCATGATCAGAGTCATGATCCAAGTCATGACTCTGAAAATTCTGAAATGTCTTCATCTACAGAAGACTCTTCATGGTTTAAAGCTCCAACCGAGCCATCACCAGCAGCTGAGTTAACGAGTAACCCACGAAATAGCATAGAAAAACTGGAGCAATGGCTCAAGCACCTAGACAGTGGGATCACCAAAACCATTCAAGATGTCTCTGTGGAAGCTAATCGGCTATTGCATAAATGCTCTATTATACCAGACAAATTCCCCCAAGAAATCCTAGAAGCAGCGGTAAAAGTCGAAGCATCTGCGGTCGAAACGGCTGAATCTCCTAATATTATCAAAATAATGATGGAAACTAAAGGTGATCGGGAAACCGATGAATCCAGATTAACCCGTATTATTGCCATTAAGCTGCGCTTATCTGAGATAGAGTTTGCTGAGCCCAACTTGACCCCTGGACGTAATAAAATTAGAGATCTATTAGCTAAAATGAGTCAACTGAAGCGAGAGTATTACAAAAAACAGCGGCAAAAGGCAGTTGCTCAAGCCGAAGCAGCATGGCGTGCCAGCTGGTTTGATGATTAAACTGAGGTAATGATCAATGACTAATGACTAATGACCAATGACCAATGACCGAATTACCAGATTGGGTGCGATTGCAAAAAGCCCTGTCGGTAGAAGCAAGAGTTGGCTTTACTGATTTGGAAGGGAATCAATACCGCTTTAGTGAATTCCTCTGCCTCAGTTTTAGTAAGACTCCTAATGTCCTCACATCAACTGAGAAACGGCGTTGGCAGGAAATCGGCAATCAGTTTGCCCGTTATGCTCAGATGACGCTACAGCAAAGGCAACATCTGGTAGCTGATACTCGCCGCTTTCTCAACGACCTCCAGCAGGACACTCAACGCCGTTTAGCTAAAGATAAATCTCAAACAGAACATCCTATGGTCAGAGTGCCTAAAACCAAGCCCTTGGTGGAGAAACAACAGGCATCCTCAGAGCTTGGTAGTAAAAAAAACCTTGACCTACCACTGGCTAAGTTGGCAGCGGTGGGTAGTAAAAACAGTGAGTATTTAGCACGTCTGGGTCTGCACAAAGTGCGTGACTTGCTATATTACTACCCCCGTGATCATGTTAACTATGCCCGTCAGGTCAATATGGCTGACTTAGTACCTGGTGAAACAGTTACTATCATGGGTACAGTGAAGCGCTGTAACTGTTTCAGTAGCCCTCGTAATAAAAAATTAACTATTTTAGATATAGTCTTAAAAGACTCTACTGGTGAAATTAAGCTCAGTCGTTTTTTTGCTGGCTTTCGTTACAGTAATCGTAACTGGCAGTATCAACAAAAGCGGCGGTATCCAGTGGGAGCAGTGGTAGCTGCTTCGGGTTTGGTAAAGAAAAATAAATATGGGATTACTCTAGAAGACCCGGAACTGGAAGTATTAGAGCATCCAGGGGGTAGCATTGACTCGATGAAAATAGGTCGAGTTGTACCGGTTTATTCCCTAACCGAAGGGGTACCAGCCGACTTGGTGAGGCGGGCGATAATTGCTGCACTTCCCTACACTTCTTTGATTAAGGAACCCTTGCCAGTAACCTTTCGTAAAGAATATGGGTTGATGGGGGTTTCTGATGCGATCGCAAACATTCATTTTCCCCAAGATGCAGACACCCTTGCTGATGCCAGAAGGCGCTTAGTCTTTGATGAATTTTTCTACTTACAGCTCGGATTTCTCCAGCGCCGCCAAGCTCAGCGTAAAACCCAAAGCAGTGCGGTCATGGCTCCGATTGGTAAACTCTTTGACCAATTTCATCAACTGCTTCCTTTTGAATTAACCGGGGCTCAGACAAGAGTCATCAATGAAATTCTCAAGGATATGGAATCCGAGACACCCATGAATCGATTGGTTCAGGGAGATGTCGGTTCCGGTAAAACTATTGTGGCAGTTTATGCTATTCTAGCCGCCATCCAATCGGGGTACCAAGCTGCTCTGATGGCTCCCACTGAAGTATTAGCTGAACAGCACTATCGTAAGTTAGTAAATTGGTTTAATTTACTACACCTTCCGGTTGAATTACTAACAGGTTCTACTAAAGTTTCTAAGCGTAGAAAAATTCATTCCCAGCTAGAAACAGGAGAACTTCCTTTGTTGGTAGGAACTCATGCTTTGATTCAAGACCCAGTGAACTTCCACAGTTTGGGTTTAGTAGTAATCGATGAACAGCATCGATTTGGGGTCAAGCAACGGGCTCGTTTACAGCAAAAAGGCCAATCTCCCCATGTGCTGACTCTGACCGCTACGCCAATTCCCAGAACCCTAGCGCTAACCCTCCACGGGGATTTGGATGTGAGTCAGATTGATGAATTGCCCCCTGGTCGTCAGAAGATTCAGACTACTGTACTAAAGGGAAAAGAGAGGAAACATGCCTATGACCTGATTCGTCGAGAAGTGGCTCAAGGACGGCAAGCCTATATGGTATTGCCCTTGATTGAGGAATCGAACAAATTAGATTTGCGGTCAGTAATTGAAGAGCATAAACGACTGTCTGAAAGTATATTTCCAGAATTTAAGGTTGGGTTACTTCATGGTCGGATGAATTCAGCTGAGAAAGATAAATCACTTAGTGCCTTTCGGGATAACAAAAGCCAAATTATTGTTTCAACTACTGTTATTGAAGTGGGTGTAGATGTACCAAATGCTACCGTAATGATGATTGAAAATGCAGAACGGTTTGGGTTATCTCAGTTACACCAATTACGGGGTCGTGTGGGTCGAGGTTCTGACAAATCTTATTGTCTTTTAGTAAGTGGTTCTAATACTGAAACAGCTAGACAACGTTTGGGGGTATTAGAACAGTCCCAGGATGGCTTTTTTATCTCTGAAATGGATATGCGTTTTCGTGGTCCTGGGGAAGTTTTAGGTAAGCGCCAATCCGGGTTAGCAGATTTTGCTCTAGCTAGTTTGGTAGAAGACCAAGAGGTATTAAATTTGGCGAGGGATGCAGCAGAAAAGATTATTCTTCAGGATGAAATATTGGAGAATTACCCTTTAATGAAAGTCGAGTTAGAGTATCGGTATCAGTGGTTAATGGATGGGACAATTATGACTTAATTTACCATAGAATTATTTGATAAGTTGGGAGTAGGGAGTAGGGAGTAGGGAGTAGGGCAGAGGGAACAAAAATTAATTCTCATAATTCCTACACGGATACCTATTAATAATAGAAATTAATAATGGATAAAATGGATAAACGGTAATGGTTAACTGTAAAAGCAACTAATTAGTTTTATTATTTGGAGTTAGTTTTTGACTTCAAAGATATGGTGTATACAGGGGTTTTAAACAAGGTACTAAAGAACCCCAATTTAAAATTGCTGTAATAAGTAAACTGTATTTTGTTTGTTTATAATTTTTGGCTATACCGAACCTAGTATGCATAAATACGCGCTTATTTACCACTAAATCTGATTGGGAAGTCTATTTATAGCGCTACGCGCAAGTCAGCAAGGTTCTTGCGTCAGAAGTCAAAAGTAAGCTATGACTAAGTTTCGGAGTTTAGGAATGTCAAACATCTGAATGCGTAGTGCTATATAAAAAATCATTCTATCAGAAACTAAAACTATTACCGCATAAGGATTAGACTAATTATTTTTTAAAAGTTTTACATAGCAAGTTCGGTAGAGCCGAATTTTTATAATTCATTTATCGGTAAATGACTATAATTTTTTGAATTTTGAATTTTGAATTGGGCAAAGCAGTATAGAAATCCTCAATGAATTGTGATAATTTTTGATGCCATATTCCCTACTCCCTACTCCCTACTCCCTATTCCCTATTCCCTGTTCCCTTTACTATACTAGTCCAATACCTCAACTGTCCCCAACTGACCATCAATCCTGACCCGTTGACCATCTCGTAATATATCAGTAGCATGATTAATATCCATTACGGCTGGGATACCATACTCTCGGGCTACAATGGCACCATGGGACAGACGTCCCCCTACTTCAGAAATTAAGCCACCAGCACGAGCGAGTAATGGTGCCCAACCGGAATCGGTGTAGGGTACAACTACAATGCTTTGCTGGTCAATAGTGATATCACTTTGCAAGCTTTTCACTACTTTTACCAAACCCTCTACAAGTCCCGAACTGGCACCAATGCCTTGTAGCAGTCGTTGCTCAGACCCAGCTAAAGATTTGGGGTCAGCGGGTAAGGGAGGATTATTGCCATAAACCAGGAAAGGTACCGTAGTCAGCTGAGCATCCTGTTCAAATTTAGTGCGCCGTTGTTGCACAATTTCTGGAAGCTGTTGTCTGAGTTCCTGGTTATCACTACCTACTAGAGAGCGAATTTCGGGTAACTCCAAGAAAAAAATGTCCCCTGGTTCAACTAGTAAACCTGACAGCAGCCAGCGTGCCTCTAGAGCCAAGAAGCTCCAGCGTAGGTGAGCCATCAGCTTAGAGTAGACTTGGGTCACTCGACCTTTGAGATTCAGCCGTGCTTGTACCACTTCAGCTTTCCAGTTTTGCCCTCTAGGTTTTGGAGATTGGGGGAGTGGATGAGCTAGAAACTCAGCGAACAGCTTCCTGACCGATCGGGGGTCTTCTTGCCAGCGGGGAATTGCTACATCGGTTGCCACTTCGCTAAGGTAACCATAGCCCTCAAGAAAGCGGTCAAACTGCTCTAAAATGCTAGAACCATCTGGGATTTCTACTAGGGTGGCAAACAGAGAGGCTCCACTGTCATAGATAATCTGTTCGTGACTTAATAAATGGCGAGCATCTGCTGCGATCTTAGCCAAGGCTCGCATACTATCGACCTCTGGAGTTTTGCTGTTATCTAGTTCTTTGTCATCAATCTTGAGTACTGCCTGCCGCAAGGACATACTAAGGGGAGCAAGAATACTATAGTAGGTGGCTCGTTTCAACACCTTCAGAATACTGTCGATGCGTTCTAGGAGTTGTACTGGAGATAATTCCGACTGGGTTCTTGCTGAAAGCTGATTCAATAGCGGCAGAAAGTGGGTTTGGTAATCCGCTTCAAAGTCTTGGTCTAAACGCCATTCCCGACCGAGCAATCGTAGTAAACCAGGTAGGTTTTTTATAGTGGTATTTATCGGTGGTTTGGAAAACTTAGCTCCCCTAGTCAGAAATTCCAGACTTTCTGGGGGTAGACCCATACGCCGAAAAATTTTCCCCAACAGAGTTACATTGAAGTAAGCATGGGAATAGTGCAGGGTGGCAGTTTCCTTGAAATCCATTCCTTTAGCTCGCTTCCCCAGCACTATGGTAAAAATCTCTCCCCAAACACCGCAGGTTAGGGGACGATTAATCGACCAAGTTAGGGTTCGGATTACTCCTGGAATTACTTCCGCAGCAATTTTACGAGTCCAGGTTGGTTGTAGAGTAGTTATAGGTCGTGCTTGCAGTAACCAAAGGGTTTGACCGTCATAACTCCACTCAATATCTTGGGGAAGACCCTGGTAATAGTTTTCTAACCGACGTGCCAAAAGCGCCACTTGTTTGATTAAAGCTGGAGGGACATCACCACTGCCCTCAATCCGTGAGGAGGGCAAAGTTTCTGCTGAATCCTCTTGCTTCCCTGACTTCTGGAAATAAACTTGGTACTGCTCTGGTGTTACTTTACCCGATACAACTTGTGTAGCATATCCAGGTAGGGCTTCGACCACTACAGCTTCTCCCTGTTGGGAAATAGGGTCACGACTGAAAGCAACCCCAGAAAAAACCCCCTTGACTTGTTTTTGAATTAGCACAGCCATAGCTGTATCTGGCAGTTGCTGATCGCGACGGTATTGTGCAGCTACTGGATTACGATAAGACTCTAAAACTCGATTAATGGCATCGAGTAGTGCGGCTGAGCTGGTCACCTGCAAGATGCTTTGATACTGCCCTGCTGCTGAAGCCTGGGCTGAATCTTCTCCTACTGCGGAAGAACGCACAACCAGGGGTTCAGATTCAGAAACGGGTAGGTATTTGAGCAAAGGTTCTGGATCATCCCCTGGAGGTAGTACCCAGCCGACAGGTACTGAGTAACCAGAACGCTTCAGCTGGGATAGGGTGGCAGCTTTTTGCCCAACTTTTTTAGGGTCTAGTTTGGTGTCCAGAGAAATTACGGCACTATCGCCTTGGAAAAAATGAAACACTTTCTTTGATTCTGCTTGAGCTTCCCCACTGGGAAGGTCTAAGTCATCGGGAATTTTTTGATAAATCCAAGCTAATAATAGACTCAAGCTGGTGGCAATTACAATTCTGGAGTAATCCTGGGGATGCAATAAAGCCAGAATCACGGGAAACAATACTAAAATCACCCGTTTGCCATGTTTGGGATTGCGGAAAATGGTAAAGCTAATCCCTCCAATCAAAAATACTAGCAATGCGAGAATGGGGTCATGCCATAATACTCCCCAAGTGACATTGGTCGTCCCTGCACCTTTGCCTATCCAGTAACGACCTAACACCAACATGATTAGAGCGATCAATTCCCAGGCTGATTCACTGGGAAAGAAGTGACGAGCTAGTAAGACTGCTGCAATTCCTTTTGCTGCCTCTGAAAGTACTGCCAAGACACCAACCAGATTTCCTCCGTGGTAAAAGGCGGCTGAAACTGATATATTACCAGTACCTACCTGGGCTAGGTTATGCCTTGTCAGTACATAGGTAATCCAGGCAATCAGAGGTAGTCCACCTAAGATAGGACAGACGGTAAAAATGAGCAAGAACCCTAAAATCTGGGTTAGTGTCATGGGACTAATGGAAATCACTTAGTGAGATAGAGAGAGCTTTATAACTACTTTATAAGAATTAAATAAGAAGTATATCAAAAGTATATAATAAATATTTGGACTTACTGGCATCAAAAGATGACTAGTAATCACAACTAGTAATCACAATTGTAGTTTGTAAAATTATCTAACCCAAAAGCAAGCCAAATTGTCTAAACAATTTGCTTGATTTAACTAAAATACGAGTAAAGTATTTATATCATTTGGTAGGTATATTATTACCTGTTATAATTATAGTTTGGGTTCAATGCGTTAACCTGATTTAGTCCCTAAGTTGCTTTAATCCCCACAGCTTTTGCACAGGGGTTCTCAAGTGCGTTTTCCATAGTGAATGAGATTCCCATGCCAGCAGCCCGTAAAACCCCATCCTGCCTTCGGTAGTCACACTTTTGAATTAGTCTACGATGTTTGGTAAGGTTAACGTTTTTTCTTTTCTTTTATTTAACGATTGATAATGTAAATTGATAATATGAACAGGACTTACGCGGTTACGTTGATTTCCCCCCCAAAATTGGCAGGCTAGGGGGGCAAAATTAACTTAACCACGTAAGTTCTGTACTGGTATAGCGCTACGGGCAAGTCAGCAAGGTTCTTGCGTCAGAAGTCAAAAGTAAGCTAGGACTAGGTTTGCTGAGTTTAGGAATGTCCTAAGCTTAATGGGTAGTGCTATAAGGTGTGGGTGCGTGGATTGCGTCCCAACACCAATCGGGTAAGTTTTCAGAACTTTGCCGATAACAACAACGTGTCTAACGTTGCTGGAGGAGTTGGTAGCTTTGGCACGGCACCTCTGAATGGGTAGTGCTATAATACAGGATTTGAGCAAATCCTTATACAGATAGGTAGGTAATGGTGTGGCTAAGATTGTGGGTGTTCATGGGATTAATCAAGAATTTAGAGGTAGTAATACAATTTATGATAAGTGGCTACCAGCCCTCAAAGATGGTTTGGAGCGTGTTGGAGCTAGATTAGAGTCCGATCATGAATTTCGCTGTGCCTTTTATGGAGACCTGTTCAGAGGTCGGTCAAAATCAGCAATGGGGATACCTAACTATGACGCCAGTGATATTGACTCGGATTGGGAGAAGGAACTCCTCCTGGAATGGTGGGAAGAAGTAGCAAAAGTAGAAGACGATATTAAAGGCCCAGCGGATATATCCAGAGAAAAGGCAACACCCAGACTTGTTCAAAAGGCTTTAAATGCCTTAAGTGGTTCTAGGTTTTTTGGTGGTGTTGCTGAAAAAATCGTCATCTTTTTTCTGAAGCAAGTTGGGGGTTACTTACATAAACCAGAGTTAAGACAGAAAATTCGCGATCGCGTTGTGGAAGCCATAGATCAAGATACCCGTGTATTGGTTGGTCACTCTCTGGGGTCAGTTGTCTGTTACGAAGCCCTATGCCAACATCCAGAATGGTCAGTGGAGGTTTTTGTGACTCTAGGTTCCCCATTGGGGATAAGAGGGCTGATTTTTGATCGCCTGGAACCCTCACCTGTCTCTAATTTGGGGTCTTGGCCGGGAAGTGTCAAACAGTGGATCAACATTGCGGATGCGGGAGATATTGTTGCTTTAGAAAAAGAATTAAATCCTTTATTTGACGGGTTAGTGGAAGATAAGCTTGTTTATAATGGATCTGATGCTCACAATGCTAGTAACTATTTTACTGCATCTGAAACAGGAGAAGCTATTAAGTTGGGCTTGATTGATTAGTAGACGAGGTATATGGCGGGAAAACCCAGGTATTATTTAATCGCTTGTGGAACAAGCAACTACAACGATCAGGATGTAGATAACTTAGATAGTGTTCCGACAGACTTACAGAGAGTTGTTGATTTATTTATTCATAAATTTGGATATGAAGAAGCCTTGACGAATCTTCGTTTAAATCCGAATAAAAATGAGTTGATAAAACAATTTTCAGACTGGCTTCAGCATGAAGAACGATGTCAGAGCGATCGCGTTATCTTTTACTATTCCGGTCATGGTGAAGATCTTAAAGGAGATAGACATTATCTTTTGATGGAAGAGACTGATTACAATCAACTTCCTCAGACATCCTTGGCAACAGAAGATTTAGTTCGTCCTTTGAATAACGAAGGAGTTAAGATTGAACAAATCCTGTATATTATCGATAGTTGTTATTCTGGGGTCGGAATAAGTGATGTCTCGAAATTTACTACACAAGTTGTTCAGAAATACCAATCAGTAGGAGGAGCAGGTATCGCAGTTCATGGGATTGCGGCTTGTCGTGCCAAAGATACAGCCAAAGAAGATGTATTTTCTAGGGGCTTGGAGCAAGTTCTTAACGATTTAAGTAAAAACTACGGTAATTTATACATTCCTCTAGATTATATAGTTGACCAAATTAATCAGATTATTTCCTCAGAGCAACGTGCTTCCTACTCAGCTTCTGGCTCTGAAAAATTTGCTAAATTCTTCCCCATTCTGCCTAAGACTATACAAACATGGGAAGAAAAGCAAGATGAACTCATTAGGGAACTTTTTGCTGGATTAAAGAAACACCCAGAAGATAGCTTACTTCAGGTAAACTCTTTTATTTTAAGTTATAAAAATATTGAAAAGCTTGTCTTAGACGATGAATTTATTCTGGATTGTATAGAAATCGAAAAAAGACTGACTGAATTAGGAAAAAAACCAGTTTCAAGAGGAATATGCCCTCTAGTGGCTTGTGCAGAATGGTGTCGGCGAAGATTTTCTAAACAGGATAACAAATTGAGGAGACTTGCTAAGACTATTAAAAATTGGCAACAGGAAGTTCTAAGATATCGAGAAGATGCAAACCTCTCTACAATCCAAGAATCTGTTAAAAAAGCTGATTTAAAATTTCAAGAACTGATTACGACAGAAAATCTGCGACTTCAAGTTGAGATTGAACCAGAGGTTGATAATGATAATGGTACAGGACAAGCCTCTGGTGCCTTACTTTTGAGTATGAATCTTTGGCTTGAAAGTCAGGATTTACCACTTGGTCGGTTTGCAGAAAAGATACGGTTAGAACCTTGCGACAGTGGAAAAAGTGTCTCTGAGCAAGAGAGTGAGAGTTTATACACTAATCTTGAAAAGATTTTGCCCAACTTAATTCGTAAGGCTCGTTATAGTTTACCGGAACGAGTTAATTTAACAATTGAGTATTTTCTTCCTTTCGACTATTTCAAAACAAAATTGGAGAAGATTAGGTTTAAGCGAGGGAGAAACCTAACACCCCTCGGTGAAGAGTACCCAATTTTTATCAACTCCTATGAACGATATTTTGATCCAGATTTTCTTGAGATTCGTGATGAGATTGAAGTCAAGAAGCAAGGGTTATGGAATGATGTAAATAATTCTGTGACTGAACCGAGTGTCCCTGGGGAATTTGAAGGGGATGATATCTATTATATGGGTACAGACCCATCAGATTCCGATCTAGAAAGAATTGAGGAAGCTTTACCCATTGCGGTCTGGAGTCGGGACGTGAACCAACCTCTGATTGAAGGAGAGCATCTAAACCTCTCAGAATGGCAAGATTGGCCTAACAAAATACGTGATTTACGAAAAAAGAAAAAGGGTTTGGAGGTAACCCTTCTCTGGGATGATTTATATCCGAAGCCTTCCCAACGCTGTAGACCCTTGAATACCAAC
Organism: Moorena sp. SIO4A5; assembly: GCF_010672005.1. Classification (NCBI taxonomy): domain Bacteria; kingdom Bacillati; phylum Cyanobacteriota; class Cyanophyceae; order Coleofasciculales; family Coleofasciculaceae; genus Moorena; species Moorena sp. SIO4A5. Next base: position 33,101 of record NZ_JAAHHZ010000005.1, read on the forward strand.
GTGGTGGACTAAAATGCCAAAGAACCCAACATCTGACCAGCCGGATCGTCGCATCTACCGGGGCTTAACCCTCACTAGAGGAAGTTTACCAACCCCAGAAGACCAACAACAGCATCTGAGTCGTATGCCACCGCCACCCCCTTGGCGCACCTTTGGTCTGTCAGTTGAGCAATGGCGTGAAAAAGCAAAATCACAAAATACTCAAGACATCGTAAGAAAGATTAATCCAAAGGCATTGGGGTTTGTTCCGAGCAAGCAAGCGGTAGAATTGGTCAATGCTGCATTGTGTTTACGTCGCCCTTTACTGATGGAAGGAAATCCCGGTAGCGGCAAAACATCCTTAGCCTATGCAGTAGCAGCTGAATTGGGACTACCGGGGCCTTACCGCTGGTCAATTGTTTCTCGCACTACTTTGAAAGATGGTCTCTATGCCTACGATGCCATTGGGCGATTACAAGAAGTGTCTTTACTGAGGCAACAAGTTGGTAATACAGAGAGAATAAAAGAGCCTGACATTGGTAACTATTTAAGATTAAGACCAATGGGTATGGCATTTCATCAATCTCAACCCGGTAGACCGGCAGTGCTGTTAATTGACGAAATTGATAAGAGTGATATTGATATGCCCAATGATCTCTTACATATATTTGAGGAAGGATTTTTTGAGATTCCAGAACTGAGTCGCTTAAACAGGGACTTCCAAAAGGTACTTCCTTACCGCAGTCACAGCAATGATAGTGATGAAAAAATTTCGGTTGACAAAGGATTAATTCAATGTCAAGAGTTTCCCTTAGTCTTGATGACCAGTAATGAAGCACGGGAGTTTCCACCAGCCTTTCTACGCCGATGTTTACGGTTATCTCTTAAGCAACCTGATACAGAAGAGGGTTTTTATAAAATTTTAGAAAACCGCTTTGATGCCACCCATTTAAAGCAACTGGATGAGCCAGCTCGGAAATTAATCAAGGAATTTTTGGCACGGATTAAGGCAAGAGACACAAAGTTAGCAACGGATCAATTATTGAATGCCATTTATTTATTACTACAAGGAGATGACTTGACTGAAGAAACACGGAAAGAGGTATTGAATACTATCTTCAAATCACTGTGAGGTCAGGGGTAAATGGTGAGTGAAAAAAATCAATGGTGGCAAGATGATAGAGAAGTGGCAGAGCTGATCTGGTGCGCGGCTCACGTAGATCGTATTGTTGCTCCTCCATCCTCTCAAGACATCAAACCACCAGAGGATGTACACCATTGTGATCCAGAATCATCTACTGAAAATCTCTCAGACGATTATCCAAAGATTCCTCCTTCAGGAAGGGAAAAAGCAGAACAAAAGATACCCATTGCGGCTAATCTTAAACAGCCTGACCATGCCCCGACTTCCCCTCAAAAACCCGAATCATCCTCCAATAATTACAGCTCTCCTATTCGTGTTCCTGACCCCTTTCCCTTACCCAAACCTAGGGAAATCAGTAAGGCACTGTTGCCTTTATCTAAGCGTGTTTCTGGACTGCTAGCCAATGAACTGGATATTGATGCAACCGTTGAACAAACAGCCGAAGCCAATGGATTGCCAATGGTGGCATTTCGTTCTCCCCTAGAGCGATGGTTTGAGGTACATTTATTGATTGATTGCTCCCCTTCCATGGCATTTTGGGGAGATTTAGCGGAAGGAGTGGCAACGCTTTTTCGCTGGCAAGGGTTTTTCCGGGATGTCCGGATTTGGCACTTCGATACAACAGAACCTACGCCCCAATTGTTTTCAGGTGTTGACCGTATGGAACGGAATGTTCGTAGCCTGATTGCACCAGGAGGACATCGACTCTTTATTGCCTTAACAGATACTTTGGGAAAGGCTTGGTATTCCGGTCAAGCCTTTGAAGTTTTAGCACAATTAGGAGAACAGCATCCTGTTAGTATTGCCCATGTTTTTCCTCAAACCCTATGGCAGCGCACAGGTCTAGATCAGGCAATTCAACGACCATTAATTGCTCGCCAGGCAGAGTCCCCTAACTCCATGTTACAAGTAGGAGCTAGGCTTCGTACAACGGCTAGGTTATATAAATTTCCAATTTTCAATTTATCCGTTAACCACTTTAGCACTTGGGCGAATTTTATCACCGGGAGTGGCAGCAATTCGATTCAAGGGGTTTTAATTAGACAGGATAAGCCCGAAACAGAGACAACTAATTCCAAATCAGTGGCGGAAATTCCCGAAGGCGTTGCTGATTCTGGGTATGATTCCGCCCCCCTAGCCCCCCAATTCTGGGGGGAACAAAACTCTGAAAGTCCCCCAAAGTTGGGGGATTTAGGGGGCTTGACCAACCCCCTAGCCCCCCAGCGAGCAATCCCTCGCTGGGGGGAACAAAACTCTGAAAGTCCCCCAAAGTTGGGGGATTTAGGGGGCTTGACCAACCCCCTAGCCCCCCAGCGAGCAATCCCTCGCTGGGGGGAACAAAACTCTGAAAGTCCCCCAAAGTTGGGGGATTTAGGGGGCTTGACCAAAACCAGACGATCCCGCATTCATACTTCAATTCAGCAACGCCCTCCCGAACAGTTACTGAGAGAATTCTTGGCTAATGCTAGCCCCAAAGCCCGAAAACTTGCTGAAGTTCTGGCTGCTGTTCCCCTGATTCCTCCAGTGATGCGCTTGGCACAACAGTGGTTTTTACCCGATAGCGAACACTGGCATCTGGCAGAAGTTTTTTTTAGTGGTCTTATCCAAAAGTCTTCCTTGGGGCCAGACCAGGCAACTGTTGCCGAAACTTGGTATGAATTTCGTCCGGGAATTCGGGAGTTACTGCTAGGAAATAGTCCAGTTCAACGCACCACTGAGATTTGGCGGGAAATTGGAGATTTCATAGAGCACCGTTATGGTAGTCTGCGGGATTTTCCAGCACTGATTCCCAACCCAGCCGGTTCTGTTCCAGGTTTTGCTGCGGATCGAGACCTCTATTTTGCTGAAGTCAAAGCAGCAGTTCTGACCACTTGGGGAGGAGAATACGCCAATTTAGCACAAGAACTCAGGGCAAAAGTCGCAAAACGGAAACGGGAGAAACTTGAGCTCACTGACAACTTAGAACCTTTTGAATTTGAAGCAGAAGTTCCCACCATTGTTTTTGAAGAGGAGCTAGACCAGGATCAAGAGAAATTACAACAGTGGACATTTAAAACCCCGACTGTTAACCATCAGGGGGAAATTACCGAAACAACAACCTACACCGCCTCTTACTTCACCGAAACCCTAACCGGTAATGTCGAACTGGAAATGGTGGCTATCCCTGGAGGAACGTTTACAATGGGTTCCCCTGAAAGCGAAAAAAATAGCTATGACTATGAAAGACCTCAACATAATGTCACACTCCAAGCCTTCTTTATGGGGAAATACCCTGTAACCCAAGCCCAATGGAACGCGATCGCATTAATGACAGACTTGAAAGTCGAGAGAGACTTAGATCCAGACCCCTCAAGCTTTAAAGGGGATAACCGCCCCGTAGAAACAGTAAATTGGTATGAAGCAGTAGAGTTCTGTGACCGCCTTTCTCAGCTAACAGGAAGGGAGTATAGACTGCCTTCTGAAGCGGAATGGGAATATGCCTGTCGAGGTGTTAGAGAACCCCTAAAGCTTGATACTGGAAAATCCTATCCCCCATTCTACTTTGGAGAGACGATTACCGGAAAGTTAGCCAATTACGACGTCTCAAGACCTTATCGGGATGAACCACCAGGAGAAAGAAGCAAGGGAACCACCCCTGTGGGTGAATTTCCTCCGAATCCCTTTGGGTTATATGATATGCACGGGAATGTTTGGGAATGGTGTTTAGATGATTGGCATCATAACTACGAAGGTGCCCCCACAGATGGCAGTGCTTGGATTGATGATAATGAACCGGAAAATGTCAAGACTGAAAATCAGTCATATTCAGCTAAAAATGAGTATAAAAGCCCTTATTCCAGGCTGCGGGGCGGCTCCTGGATTGACTATCCTGATTACTGCCGTTCTGCGATTCGCGGCAACAACTTTAGGCGCGAGGACCGCAACGACGTTGTTGGTTTTCGTATAGTGTGCGTGTCCGGGAGAACTGGATGAAGTCAGAAGTTTGAAGTTTGAAGTCAGAAGTTTGAAGTTTGAAGAAATAATTTGAGTTATCAACAAGTTTCAATTCAGGACAGAACCAAAAAGTTTGCGGTTAGAATAGTCAAAGCTTGCATTTGGTTAGAAGAATCTAAAGTTCCTAGAATGTTAGGGAATCAGTTATTAAGATCAGGAACGTCTATCGGAGCGAATTGTAGTGAAGCTCAGTCAGCCCAATCCCGCAGAGATTTTATCAGTAAATATGAAATTGCTCTCAAGGAAGCAAGAGAAACAAAATACTGGCTAGAGGTTCTCATAGAAGCCGAACTGGTATCATTAGAAAAGTTCAAAGGACTAATCCAAGAAACCGAAGAAATTATTAAAATCTTAGTCACTACCGTCAAAAAACTCAAAGAATAGACTTCAAACTTCAAGCTTCTGACTTCTGACTTAATAAAAACTTCTGACTTCAAACTTCTGACTTCATTAAAGCTGTTTGACCTAGTGGTGCGTTACGGGGCGCACTCTCCTAACCCTGGCTACGAGGCAGAAAATGAGGGCACCCCTAACGCACCCTACGCAACTTCAAACTTCTGACTTCAAACTTCTGACTTCTGACTTCAAATCCCGATTTACTCCTGTTCATCATCATCCGGTAATTTTTCCATCTCCTGAGCAATTAGCGTCTGAAATTCTTCTCCACAATGAACATTTAGATGAATTGCAGCAGCCAGCAATTCTGCCAGAATCTCAGCTTGTTGTCTAGCACTCAGGTGAGGTGACTGAAGCTGATAGATTAATCCGGTAACGGTTTGGCATTCTGAGCCTAACTCTGTAATTAATGTTTTCAGAGTATTGCTAGTAATAGGAAGGGAGCGATCGCGAAACATATAACTTATATCATTTTCGGTTGAACAGTTATAAATATTAGGTAATAGGGAACAGGGAACAGGGAACAGGGAACAGGGGATGGAGATTACCTACTAGAAGAAAGCTATAGCAATTCTCTGTCTTGATGCAGTCGCTCATGGGGGAAACCCCCAAGACCGCGCTGCATCGCTATGCCATGAGGTACAAAGGGATCCCCCTAAATCCCCCTTATCAAGGGGGACTTTGAGCTTGAAAAGCGTACCTCATAAATCCTATAAACGCTATATATTTTTTTTATAACTGATTATCTGAACTTGATATTAGATATTGCACCAGTACAAAAAAAATTAATAACTGACAGAGTCAAATATTATCACTATTCCCGATTCCCGATTCCCGATTCCCGATTCCCGATTCCCGATTCCCGATTCCCGATTCCCGATTCCCGATTCCCGTTACATAAAAACAAAAAAGCGCCCCCCAAACGGAGAGCGCTTTTTTCAAACTCAGCCAATTAAGCCAAATTTAGATTAGCCGTTGATAACTGGAGCAGTTAAAGCAACAGGAGTAGCTTCACCAGCAGCTAGGTCTAGAGGGAAGTTGTGAGCGTTACGCTCGTGCATTACCTCGAAACCTAGGTTAGCGCGGTTAAGTACATCAGCCCAAGTGCTGATTACATGACCTTGTGAGTCAATAACACTTTGGTTGAAGTTGAAGCCATTTAGGTTGAACGCCATGGTGCTGATGCCCAGAGCGGTAAACCAGATGCCTACTACAGGCCAAGCACCTAAGAAGAAGTGCAAGGAACGGCTGTTGTTGAAGGACGCATATTGGAAGATCAAACGACCGAAGTAGCCGTGAGCTGCAACGATGTTGTAAGTTTCTTCCTCTTGTCCGAACTTGTAACCATAGTTCTGAGACTCGGTTTCGGTGGTCTCACGCACTAAGGAGGAGGTCACCAAAGAACCGTGCATAGCACTAAACAGTGAACCGCCGAATACGCCAGCTACACCCAGCATGTGGAAGGGGTGCATAAGAATGTTGTGCTCAGCTTGGAACACGAACATGAAGTTGAAGGTACCGCTGATTCCCAAAGGCATACCATCGGAGAAGGAACCTTGTCCAATGGGGTAGATTAGGAACACGGAAGTAGCAGCAGCCAAGGGAGCGCTGTAAGCAACGCAGATCCAAGGACGCATGCCTAGACGGTAGCTCAGCTCCCACTGACGACCCATGTAGGTGAAGATACCAACAAGGAAGTGGAAGATGATTAGCTGGTAAGGACCACCATTGTAGAGCCACTCATCTAAGGAAGCTGCTTCCCAGATTGGGTAGAAGTGTAAGCCAATGGCATTAGAAGAAGGAACAACAGCACCAGAGATGATGTTGTTGCCATAAATCAAGGAGCCAGCAACAGGCTCACGGATGCCATCGATGTCCACAGGGGGAGCAGCGATGAAGGCGATGATGAAGCAGATGGTAGCGGTTAGCAATGTAGGGATCATCAGTACACCGAACCAGCCTACATAAAGGCGGTTGTTGGTGGAAGTGATCCAATCGCAGAACCGATCCCACACGTTAGCGTTACGCTGGTTTAATGTGGTAGTCATGTTCGGATGATTGCGTTTATTTGATTATCTAGGTTCAGCAGGCTTGTTTCGCCTGTCTGTATTTATCCTAATACAATGCTGAAGATAAATACATTTTCGGGGTTTAATCGTAACTTTATTTAAAACTACTTAACTCTACTTAAGAAAAACTATGCGATCGCTTTCGTTAATGATTACTGAAAGCTGGCACCATTTTGCTTAATCCGAGGGATGAATCAAAGGTATTAATCCTATACTGGGCAAGACTTAGGCCATTATATGGCCAGCTTGGTTAATCCGTTTGATCCAGTGCTATATTAGCTTAACATTGCTTAACAAAAATAGCAGTGATTGCTTTAGTCAATGATTGCTCAGAGCTGGAAAAATTTTGATTAATCCTAGGGATTAATCCTAGGGTGGGCACTGCCTACCAACGCTATGACAAGCTTCTGAATCTGTCTGATTGACTGCTATAACAACTTAACATTACTTAATAAAAAAGGTGCGATCGCTTTCGTGACCATATATTAGGTTTGTTAGACCTGTGGGCAGGAAACTGGCAAGATGCCCGTTCCACAACGGGCAAGATGCCCGTTCCACAACGGGCAAGATGCCCGTTCCACAACGGGCAAGATGCCCGTTCCACAACGGGCAAGATGCCCGTTCCACGCCTGATGCCGATTCCACAGGATTAATCTTGGGGTGGGCAGTGCTTACCAACGCTCTTTGCAAGCTTGATTATCTGTCTGATCCACTGCCCACCCTACTACTGTCGGCAGAGAACAGGCAAGCAAGAAGAATCCTAGGGTGGGCAGTGCTTACCAAAGTGCTTTGCAAGCTTGATTATCTGTCTGATCCACTGCCCACCCTACTACTGTCGGCAGAGAAAAGACGTAGTAGTATGAGTACAGGCTGAAAAACCGCAGGCTGAGCCGGGAGAGAGACCCGTAACTTATCGACCTGAAAGTAGTAATGCTCCCAGGGCAGGGAAAATCCTCCTTAAAAACCCAATCATTGGCCGTAGGCCACGCTACGCGAACGACTACCAATCGGTGTGTGAACCCAGGAAAATCACAACTTGAGAGGCGCCCGGGCCCCACACTTCCGATCTTTTTTACAAATATGAGATGCACCCCGGTCCCTTCACCCGGCTGCCCTTGATTGCAAACAAATGCAACGAATTTGAGAAATCTGTAGCTTGCTCATTGTAGCTACAGGAGTTCGCCTATAACAATGACTGTATCAGTAAGCCAGAACGAGTTACTCAATTCAGCCATCTCTGTATAGAGTTCTTGGGTAATTCGCATGCGTTATGGGTATTGAAGGAGATTCAACATGTATAGCTTAGAGTCCCAGATTAACCAGCAAGTCAAAGGTTTCGATCGCGTAGCGTGGCCTTCCGCCAATCGCTTAGCGTGGCCTTCCGCCAATCCCGTAGCTTGGCCTTCCGCCAATCGCGTAGCGTGGCCTTCCGCCAATCAGCTCAGTCATTCAGAAAATAAGTATCAGGTTACTAGTTTACAATCGAAGAACCCTCAATTTCTTCTAGAAGAAATTCTTGAAGGGTTTGTTGACGGTGTCTTGATTCTGACGTCTCAAGGAAAGTGGGTTCATGCTAATGAACGTGGGCGTCGCATTTGTCGTCAACTCTGTCAATATCAGTCACAGATGAGTTCTATCCCTGAGTCAATTTGGCGAGTGTGCGAAGGGTTAATTGATAGTTGCGATTGGTTTTCTGGGCAAAAAATGATTCTTGAGTCGGAAATCCAAACGGATAATTCCTTAAAGTTTCGAGTTAGGGTCAGATGGTTAGTCTTGGATAATCAAGCACAGCCTTATCTGTTAGTCACTCTAGAAAATCGCCATAAGTCTCGCTACAATGCTGCTATTACTGATGCTAAAAAATATGGATTGACTAACCGGGAAGCTGAAGTTTGGTTGCTTAAAAAAGCTAAATTGTCTTACAAAGAAATTGCGGATAGGCTTTATATTACTACCAATACTGTTAAGAAGCATATGAAAAATATTTATGCTAAACAACAGTTATTAGTTAGTAGTTAATCGGGAGTAGGGAGTCGGGAATCGGGAGTCGGGAGTAGGGAACAGGGAACAGGGAATAGGGAATAGGGAACAGGGAACAGGGAACAGGGAACAGGGAACATTGATATAGCACTACGCATTAAGATGTTTGACATTCCTAAACTCCGAAACTTAGTCATAGCTTACTTTTGACTTCTGACTTCTGACTTCTAACTTGCGCGGGTGTTTTTTCCTATGAACGTTTCTGATTGCCAATCTGATTCCCAAATCATTACCTACAGCCCTGCCTACACTTTGGTTCCCACTTATGAATGCTTTAATCGCTGTAGCTACTGCAATTTTCGTGGTGAACCCGGTAGCAGTCCTTGGTTGAGTCTGGAGGATGCTGAAAATCAGTTAAGGTTGCTTCAGTCTCAGGGTGTTTGTGAAATTCTGATTCTTAGTGGTGAGGTTCATCCTAGGTCTTCACGGCGCAAGGCTTGGTTTCAACGAATTTATGATTTGTGTGACCTGGCTTTGTCTCTGGGATTTTTGCCCCATACTAATGTTGGACCCTTGAGTTGGGAGGAGATGGCGGCACTCAAGCAGGTGAATGTGTCTATGGGGTTGATGTTGGAACAATTGACACCGGAGTTGCTCAAAACCGTTCATTGCTATGCTCCCAGTAAGATACCAGAAGTTAGACTACAACAGTTGCAATGGGCGGGAGAATTGGGGATTCCCTTTACGACCGGTTTGTTGTTTGGCATTGGTGAGAGTGAGGAGGATTGGTGGGAAAGTTTAAATGCGATCGCACAAATTCATGGTCAGTATGGTCATATCCAAGAGGTGATCCTGCAACCTTACAGTGAGGGCACTACAGAAATGTTTCATAGTCAGTCTTTCGGGATTAATCAGCTGCTAAAGGTGATTCGGAAGGCCCGTCAGATTTTGCCTTTGGATATTACTGTCCAAATTCCCCCCAATTTAGTTGATACTGTTGCTCAATTGCCTCAACGGTCTTCTGCTCTATTAGCGTGTTTGGATGCTGGCGCAAGGGATTTAGGCGGAATTAGTCCCAAGGATGAGGTCAATCCCGATTATCCTCATCCCCATAGTTATCGATTGCAAGAACTTATCGAACCAGCTGGATGGAAGTTAGTAGCGCGTTTACCAGTTTATCCTAAGTATGACAGTTGGTTACCTCCGAGATTGCGACGGGTAGTGGAGAGATGGCGGATTGGTAATGGGTAATTGGTAGACCTGTTGAACAGGGAAGTGTCGGAGCTGTGAGCAGATGGGAAGATGGGGAGTTAAATTTGCAACTGGTGTGGTTTCCAAGGGAGCAATTAGGTTGGCATGCCAGCCATATATTCAACTTTTGCAGTATAATATCTCGGGGCAAATTTTCAGATATTATAAGCAAAAAGTGGATTGGTTAAATTTTATTTAACCTTGTCCATTGACCATATATACGGTATATTAGGGTGTATAATAAACTGGCAGTAACCATAAATAATCCAGTTAAGTTTTTACCAATCAGAGCTAAGCTTATCAAAGCTTAGGGTCGATAAGATCGCAAAATTGTATAAAATATGGTAACAAGAAGTAAGGCCCATCCAAAAAAGTAAACTAGAGATTGTAGTTATCGGAGACTTGAATTTAAATGCAGGTTACTGTACAAATAACAAAAGTAAAAGATTTTGCTGAAATCCGCGAGTGTCCCACAACTGGGAGCAAATCCCTACATGCCACCGCCGAGTTTATGCCCGGACAGTTCATCCATAATTTTGGGCCTAAAGAAGTCCTCGATCGCCCCAACTATTTAAGCGTCCAAATTAGCGATCACCAACATATTATGCTCGACCCCGAGTTTTTGCAATACATAAATCATAGTTGCGATCCCAATGTTTGCTTCGATACTAAAAATATGGTGGTTAGGGCACTCCGAAAAATAGAAATAGGAGAAGAATTCACATTCTTTTATCCATCAACGGAATGGTCTATGGATCGGGGATTTGATTGTATGTGTGGAAGTGAAAATTGCCTGGAATACATTCAAGGTGCTGCCCACTTACCCCTAGAGGTTTTGAAAAACTATCAACTTTCGGAGTACATAGAGCAAAAGCTAGCAATTTCGCCAGCAGCATCTAAAAAGGGGGACTTTGAGGTTGATAATTTTACCTCATAAATCCAATAATCGCTATAAGCCATAAATCCTTAGTGTTAAGGGCGATTGAGCCTTCAACAGAAAAAAATGCTAAAGCTCTTGGTGCAGATGCTACCAAGGCGATAGTCACTCATCTGTTATCCATTCCGATTCAAGATGGCCACTAAAAATTTATCTCTGAGTCAGTTAAGTGGAGGAAAAACCTATACCGAAATCGTTTTTAACCAAGTTTGGGGTAAGGTTGAAGCCTATCGAGCAAGCCATCCACAACAACAACTATTTATGATGGCTTTTGGTGACACTACTCAGCCTTTGCCACCTACAGTGGTGCAGGCTTTAGTAGAGGCAGCAAATCGCTTGGGCGATCGCCAAACTTATACGGGTTATGAAGATATTACCGGAAATCCAGCCCTGAGATCGGCAGTTTGTGCCGACTATTACCAGAAAAAAATGGACATCGATCCGTCCGAAGTTTTTATCAGCGATGGCGCTCAATCGGTTTCGGTCAATATTCAAGAACTGTTTGCTCCAGATAATACAGTAGCAGTACAAAACCCCACTTACCCCTCTTTTGTGGAAGGAACCTTAGTGGCAGGTCGTCCATTGGTAAACTTGCCCTGTCGCGAGGACAATAATTTTGTGCCCAAGCTTCCGGATGAAAAAGTAGATCTGATTTATCTGTGCTTTCCCAATAACCCCACGGGAGCGGTTGCTACTCCCGAACAGCTCCAAGCTTTTGTGGACTATGCCAGAAGTCACCAAGCTGTAATTATTTTCGATGCTGTTTACAGCCCATTTATTACGACCCCAAACATACCCCAGAGTATTTATGAAATCGAAGGGGCCAAAGAATGCGCCATTGAAATTGGCAGTTTTTCCAAATGGGCAAATTTCACCGGTTTGAGGGTGGGGTGGTGCGTTATTCCTCAAGGGCTAACCATTAAAAATACAGTGCCAGGAGAATTAAATGATTTGTGGCGGCTCCGCCATGCTGTTAAGTTTTGGGGTACGGCTAATGTTGCCCAGCACGGAGCGATCGCTGCTTTATCCCCAGCAGGGCAACAGGAATGTCAAGAAGTGGTACAGTATTACCTGAAAAATGCTCGCTTGCTCCGACAGGGTTTGGCAGCAACGGGGCTAACGTGCTTTGGTGGCATTGATAGTCCTTTTGTTTGGGTCAAGGCACCCCAAGGCTTGTCATCCTGGCAGTTTTTTCAAAAAATGTTGCAATCGACCGGGATTGTGGGCGTCCCTGGTTCCGTGTTTGGGGATTGTGGAGAAGGATACTTGCGTTTGGTGGCATTAGGACCGAGAGAGGAGATTGAAGCGGCTGTCAAAAATTTGTGATGGATCAGCAACCGCGCCTTTTCGATCTGGAAAATAACAAAAATAAGGAGTTGAATTATGACTGTTATTGAACTCGAGCGATATCCGATAATTGATGAATTGGATGGAACAGAAGCAAACCTCATCGATAAAGTAAGAGATTACCTGAATCAGTTTGGTTTTTTTTATGTTAAGGATCCGATTGAAGCTAGAGTCAGAATAGATCAAGATCTAGAAAATCTCCAGGATTCAGTTGAGGTGTATTACGGAGAAGATGCCTACACCGGTGAAGGTTCGGTTTTTCATGGAACTTATAGCCGATTTGAAGTGGGAGAAAGTACAACGACAGAGCAATACTTTGATTTTTTTAACCAGCTACTGGACATCATCTCTCGTGCTTTAGGATACCCGGAAGAATTTTTAAAAGAATTTTCACAACAAGAAAACTATGGGTTGTATATTTACGATCGAGAAGAAGAGTATATGAAATACATCAAAAAGGTCGATTCCGAAGAGATTTCGATTGCACCTCATAAGGATAGATCCTTAATTACGATTATAATTTCGATTGCAGGGTTTGAAGGCTACAAACAAGAGTATGGCTGGTTTTCTATTCCAGATCGGGAAGGTTACCTGATGGTTCAGGCAGGCACGCTTTTGCAGGATTTAACTAAGGAAGCAATTAAAGCAAACATTCATCGGGTTCGAGGATATGATTCCTCGAAAGCATTATTTTGGGGTAATTTAATCCCGGTCTAGTCAAAACAGCGATCAGCATGTAGGGTGGGCAAAAACATTTTGTTTTTTTTTTGTTTTATAGATAAAAGAACTTTGCCCACCCTGCTTTAATTGGTATTTTGTTTACGGAATTCCCTAATGCTGCGAGGTATGTTGAGATCAAATCTGTAGCCCAAGGGTATCTTAGAGGAAGATAGGGACAAACTACTAGAAACCTCATGGCATCTATTCCTAATCCAACTCTGGCAGCTGGTCTAGAAGCTCTGAAACAGGGCAATTACCAGGATGCGATCGCACACTTAGAAGGTGTCTGTGAGATGGAGTTGGATGACTCCATTGTGACGGAAGCCTCTCAATCCCTAGTGCAGGCTTATCCTAAGCATGGTCAGCCAGAAAAAGCGATCGCACTTTGCCAACACCTGAGGGAACACCCTGACCCCCAGATACAGGAATGGGCAGCTAAAATCGAGGCTGAGCTGAATTGAACAAAATGTCTCGCGCAGTGCGTTCAAGATTGTAGGGTGGGCAAAAACATTTTGGTTATTTTGACTATTCCCCATCAGCGACGGCATTAGAAAAGTACCAAAGATGGGCATTCCAATTAGTATCGAAATCCTTGGGTAATCGCTCCTGAAGACTAGAAGATTGTAGGTGAAGTAGCTCTGGTTTTTTGAGGGGAATTGGGATTACAGTCCAATTTTTCCTGTTCTTGAACTGGCTATGGAGTTTCTCAGTATATGGTAGCACTGCCGCACTATACTTGTTACTACTTACCACCTCTGTGACTACATCAAGCTGCCCTAGGACAGAAATAACAATACGATCCAATCGTGGCGAACCTTTTACATAGTTGGGAAAGGCATTCAGTACAATTTCTTTGCCTGAGTCAAATGTCTCAACCTGGAAAGGTCCACTGCCAATGGGCTTCAGCTGAAAACTTTTTTGATTGTAAGCGTGGCGCGGTACTATACCGATAGTCATCACAGAGGCAATGTAGCGTGGTAGTTGAGACTCAACAATGTCAATGGGGCGGGGGCGTGATTGGTCAACGATTTCGATAGGCTCAATCTGATCAGACTCAATCTGATCAATGTTCTGCCTAGACTGAATCTGATCCCGGTCAATGGGCGTAATGGTATCATCCTTATCAATATCAACTTGATCAGAATTATCGTCTTTGCGTTCCTCTTCTTTGAGAAAAGGCCACAGTACTTCAAAGCTGATTATCCGATCATTAACGACATTGATACCTCTGATTATGTTTATTACCCGCGTATTTGGGCTTGAGTTAAGTTTTTTAATATATACCTGATAGGTAAACTCCACATCAGCTGTAGTAAGCTGTTTTCCGTCATGGAAACTCACATTTTCAGACAGCTGGAAAGAAATTAGTCGAGTATTCTTGTCCTTATTTTCACTCCACCACCAACGAGTGGCAATATCCGGCACGAAAGCCCCTCTTTTTGGATCAAGACGACCCAAACCACGGAAGACTAGGCTCAACACATCCCCTGGACCGTAGTTTATATCCGCTGAAGGGTAGTTGATGTTCACTAATGGGTCAAGGGTATTGATCTCACGAAAATCAGCAATGGTTAGTTGGTTTAGACCTTTAACCTCAATCTGTCTGGTAAAGGTGCTGTTAGCTCGGTTGAGGTCTAAATGCTTGTGGTTGGGATCAGCAGTGAAGCGGATGGTGTGGGAGCCAGCTTCGAGTCTGAGCTGGCGACGGATACTGCTGTCTTGCGATCGCTGATTGGGCTGCAAGGGACCATGGGATTGGATTGGCTGGGGCTTGTTATCCACTGTCCACTGTACCTCGAAGGCATCAGAAGAACTATTCCCTTGATTGATTAGATCAGCTTCAATGGTAATCAGCTCTCCTGCTGATGGTTGATCTGGTATGATAGTAATATTGCGCACTCGTAAATCAACGCTGATTGCTTCCCAAGACAGCAGATTAGTGGTTTGACCATCGATAACCACAAACAAGACACCAGAGCCAGTTACTTCGGGCATGGTAACTATTAAACGGGACTTGCTCCACTCCAGAATCTGTGCTGGTTGACCTTGGAACAAAACTGCGGCATTAGGGTCGCGATCGCCAAAATTATCTCCCTCAATCACAACCTGACTTCCCGGTAGTCCTTTTGCTGGCTTGACCTCACTCAAGAACGGTAGCTGTCGCCATATCCGAATCCGTGAATCAGCAATTCCAGTTTTGCGGCTGAGTTCAGCTACCATTGCTGCTGTTTGGGTGTAGCCTTCAAGGTCATTAACTGAGTAAATCCCAATCCCATTTAATTGTTTTATCTCAGCCTCGGTAATACCAGGTAGGGTAGCCAGGGGCCTAGTGCTGATGGGTTGATCAAGTTGCTTACGCACTCCTTGTAACTGGCTTTCTAGGACTTGGGCAAAATCCAGTTTGATAATAGTAGCGCTATTTTCTCCAGGGTCTGTAGTCCGAAATAAGATTTTCCCGTCAGAGGTACGGCGCAGCTTAACTTCTATATCCAGTTTAAGCTGTTTAATCGCCATCGACTTGCCACGGGCATAAGATTTCAAAGAAAGGGTATCTTCAGCACGGTCAATTTCAGCAGCGATCGCATCAACCATCTCCGCTAGCTGCCATTCCGTGTTTTCGTCTTTATCGCTGTTTGTATTGTTTTTTGTATTACTTTTTGTATTATCGTTGCTGGCTGTTAATGATTCCTCATTAGTCATAGTAGTTTACAAGCAAATTAAACTTCGGAATAGTAGTCTTATCAGCGCGTTTGTATTTGATATTTAAACCTGTATGGTCTTTTTTTATTAGACAATAAAACTCTAGATCTGTTTCCCCTCCTGGGAGGGGTTAGGGGTGGGTTCCTATTGCCTATTGCCTTGCCCGTAGCGCTATAGTTAGTTTTCAGGAGCGATAGTCATGCGGATCCGACCTAGTTTACCGACAGGGGGAGTTTCTAGGGTTGAAGGTAAACTAATCATTACTCGTGATGTGGTTTCCTCTTGATTTAAAAATTGCCCATCGGTTTGTAGGTATAAATGGGCTGGAATATCAAAATAAACATCCGTAACCTGTAAATTCGTTCCTGCTGCGCTGTCAGAACTTGTCTGGTCGAGGGTGCCAGATACTTCTTGAAGGAGCAGGGCAATTAAATTGCCTAGTGTGATGTCAGCCATAGGTAATGATAGATAGGGGATGATTGAGGTTACTTAATAAGGGAGCAGGGAATCGGGAGTCGGGAATCGGGAATCGGGAATTAGGAATCGGGAATCGGGAATCGGGAATCGGGAATCGGGAATTGGAACAAAATCTTGTGTACCTTATTACTATTAGAACAGTAATGTGAGCACTGCTAGATATAATTTACGGATAATTACCCTTAATAAAAATCCTAAGCACTCAGCCGTCAGCTGTCAGCCGTCAGCCTTTGGCTGATAGGACTTAAAGTGGCGTTGCTTAATAATGGAATGATTTTAAGAGTGAGGTGGAATGGGCATCTTGCCGTGGAATGGGCATCAGGCGTGGAACTGGCATCTTGCCAGTTTCATGCTTATTTTCGGGCGGGCAGGATGCCCACTCTACGAATATTAATTCTTGTGGAGCGGGCAGGATGCCCACTCTACGAATATTCATTCTTGTGGGGCGGGCAGGATGCCCACTCTAGGAATATTCATTCGAAGATTCAGCAACGCCCTTAAAGTAGCGTGCCCGTAGCGTATTAGCTGATAGCTGATCGCTGATCGCTGATTGCTGAATGCTTACAGATGATCAAGTTATCCGTTCGATTCTACTATTGGGAAGGTCTCGGTGCGGAAGCGAATTTTAACCTGACCAATGATTTCAGTACTCATGGTGACGTTATCAAATGAACTTTCATTGGTTGCTTTGACTTTTAGTTTGTTGAAGTTCGCTCCAACAGAAGCGCGACCCCATCCCCACCTAGCACTGGCTCGGATAGAAGCGCCAGCTTGTAAACGGTCGTACTCGCTTTTTCGTCTAGTTTCTGTTTCGGTAGCAGTAACGTTAAAGGTAAGTTTAGAAAAGATTTCACCATCGGTGATCACAATCCGTGCCATACCCTGCCTTGCCATCTCCCGGAGATGATCAATCAAGCTTTGTGCCAGTGACTCAGAGAGTTTCCGACGAATTAGTTGGACTTGAACATCTGTGAAAGCATTCTTCTGCTCTGGTGTGATAGTGAGTTTAAGGGGTTTTTCCAGGTTGGCCGTTTCTGCTTCTAATGCTCTTGCTACCTCCTGTAACTTAGTAACACCAGCCTTGCCAGGATTCCCTGTTTTTGGGTCTCTAGGTGTGTTTGGAAATTTATAGCTCGGGCGTACAACAGTGCCGCCATTTCCATCCGGGTAGTTTTCATTAAGGTGTGCGTTAATCTCCGCATCAGAGACATTCTCAGCCTCGAACTGCTTGAGGGTTTTAGCTAGGTTAGCAACCAGCTCAGCATAGGCTTCGATCTGTCTGATTGTCGCAGCGATAATAGCATCGAAAGTGCCGTTAATTAAGCCAGCAGTAAACTCCACAAAGCCTAGGTCTTGTACTTGCTTGGCGGCATTAATACCGGTATTAACAGCATCACCGATAGCCATGCCTCCAACCATGGATATCTGAGACTGCTGCTGATTCAGTTTTTCTTCAACTAACTCCTGGAGTGTGTTACCGAGGATATCAGCAATACCATGGCGCACTAGTTGCCGCTCTTGCTGGTCGCTAATCCGTGCTAGCGCTGAATCAACAATCTCGGTGACGATGCGGTTAACACCTTCTTGCACTAGTGCTTCACTAGACGGATTTTTATCCGTGGACTGAATTTCTGGGTTTGGCATATCACCTAACTGTGGCGGAATTGGATTTTCTGAAGTCATGGCATGATGTCCTTAAAATTAAATGGGATAAATCGGGTTAACTTATCTAGCCCTATATTATTTATTACTGAATTCTGGATCGTGCCTCCTCCTCAACACCCGTGAATTCATTACATCGAACTGAGGCGAGATCAAATCCTTAGCCCAAGGGTATCTTAGAGGAAGATAGGGACAAACTACTAGAAACCTCATGGCATCTATTCCTAATCCAACTCTGGCAGCTGGTCTAGAAGCTCTGAAACAGGGCAATTACCAGGATGCGATCGCACACTTAGAAGGTGTCTGTGAGATGGAGTTGGATGACTCCATTGTGACGGAAGCCTCTCAATCCCTAGTGCAGGCTTATCCTAAGCATGGTCAGCCAGAAAAAGCGATCGCACTTTGCCAACACCTGAGGGAACACCCTGACCCCCAGATACAGGAATGGGCAGCTAAAA